>NZ_CAXTHK010000021.1:0-3035 GCF_964244045.1 uncultured Jatrophihabitans sp.
CACCGGTCACCACGATCAGGAACCCGACTTACACCACTCGGCGGGACTCTCCCCAAACCACCACCCTTTTGCTTGTTTATCTAGCCAAGCGCTGATGCCAATGCGAAAGTCTGGCACGGCGTCAGGGCACGTCCGCTGCGGGACTTCAACCCGCGCCAGAACCCTCACTCGCCCACAAGTTTCGACAGTGCGTCCGCTATCTCTGCGTCGCGTCCCTGGCCGCATGCTGATAGCGCATTGCTGCGTTCGTTGTCGAATGCCCGAGGCGTGCCATCACTTCTGCAAGCGAGGCTCCCGCGCGGGTCGCGTACACCGCGCCGGTGTGTCGCAGATCGTGGAACCGCAGATCGGGTCGATCCGCTTTGAGTCGGGCCCGATTGAAGTAGACGAACGTCCGCGAGGACTGGAGATGTTTCGTTGTGTCCGTCGTCGCCGGGAAGAGCAGGGCATCGTCGTCGGAGGTTCCCATCGCTGCGAGGTGCTGCGTCAGCGCCGGCATGACGTGGGGCGGGATCGTGACGTCGCGCTTCCCCGCCTCGCTTTTCGGATCGCCCACGACCGGACCGCCGTTCACGAAGACGACCGCGCGACGGATCCGCACCACGCTTCTGTTGACGTCAATGTCACGTCGTCGTAGCTCGGCCAACTCGCCGTAGCGCAAGGCGCACCAGGCGGCGAGCAGCACCATCGGTCGAAGGCGCACCGGCATCTCGGCAACTATGAGTGCCAACTCATCCAAAGTCGCTGGTTCGGTCTCGCTCGCACGCTTCGCCTGACCTCCTCCGCGGATGCGGCAGGGATTCGCTGACAAGAGTTCGTCGTGAACTGCGGTCGTGCAGATCGTACGAAGCAGCGCATAGGCGTGCGCGCGCTGCCGGGGCTTATTCGCATCGAGCTTCGAGTACCAGTCGCGGACGACGGCCGGCGCGAGTTCACCGACCTGGTGGTGGCCGAGACCTGGGAGGATGCGTCGCTCGAGTAGGTCGCGGTACAAGGCGACCGTGCGCGGCTTGAGCGAGCGTTCGTGAAGCCAAGTGTCCGTGTAGTCGGCCAGCGTGACACGGGCGGCCGCCTGGGCCGTTCGTCTCGCTGCCGGCGAACGCCAGTCGCCGGAGGCGACCAGTCGGTTCTCAGCAGCGAGCCAACCCTCGGCGTCCAGTCTCGTCGTGAAGGTCTCGCTGGCTAAGTGTCGCAGGCCATCCGGACCCAGGTAGCTGGCCTGGAAACGCTTGCTTGGAAGTTTGCGGACGTACCCGAAACCCCTGTGTCCTTGCTTGCCAGCCATGTGCTGTACCTCCTTCGGGACCGAAGGGTCGCAAATGCCTACGCCACACGTGTCCGGTTCTAGGCCCGCGGTTTGCAACGCGGCGTGCGATCCACGTGCGATCCAGCTGGCAATTCCTGCCTGAATTGGCCTGTCCTGCCGCCTCGCGAACCAGCGTCCTGAGGGGCTTGTAGCCCAGCAATTACCGGGATTTTCGATTGAGCGGGCGACGAGAATCGAACTCGCGTAATCAGTTTGGAAGACTGAGGCTCTACCATTGAGCTACGCCCGCGCGGCCCGCATATCGGGCTCGAGACGCACAATACCGGTCCATCCACGCCTGTCGCCCGGGCGCACGGCGGCGCTGGCAGGATGACGACGTGAACCCGTCCCGCCTCACCGGCCCACCCATGCGCCTGCGCCTGGGCGGCGAGCTGCTGCCCATGGTCGGCCACGTACGCATGTACGTCTGCGGCATCACCCCCTACGACGTCACGCACCTCGGCCACGCGTCGACCTTCATCTGGGCCGACGCCGCCGAACGGGTGCTGCGCTGGCACGGGCACACGGTGTCGGTGGCGCGCAACGTCACCGATGTCGACGACGTGCTCTACGCCGAGGCGCGCCGGCGCGGCGAGTCGCACACCATGCTGGCCACCCTGCAGCGAGCGTCCTTCGAGGGAACCATGGCCACGCTACAGGTGCGCCAACCCGATCACTCGCCGAGCGCCGCCCAGCACATCGGGCACGTGGTCCAGCTTGCTGCCGCGCTGCTCGATCGCGGCGCGGCCTACGAGCGCAACGGCACCGTGTACGCCCGCACGGCCGAGACGTACCTGCGCACCGACCTCGACCACGCCACTGCCCTCGAGCGCGCCGGCGAGTTCCATGACGATCCCGACGATCAAGACAAGGACGACCCGCTCGACACCGTCGTCTGGCGCGCCGCCGTCCCCGACGACGAGGTCAGCTGGCCCAGCCCCTGGGGTGACGGCCGGCCCGGGTGGCACGCCGAGTGCGCGGCCATGGTGTTGGCGCTGTACGGCTCGTCACTCGACCTGCACTGCGGTGGCGCCGACCTCGAGTTCCCGCACCACGCCTGCGAGTCGGCGCTGGCCGAGGCGGCAACCGGGGTGGCGCCCTACGCCCGCGGCTGGCTGCGCGCCGGCCTGGTCTCGATCAACGGCGCCAAGATGGCCAAGTCGACGGGCAACCTCGTGCTCGTCGAGGACCTGCTCAAGGACCACTCCCCCGGCGCGGTGCGGTTGCTGTGCCTGAACCGCCCGTGGTCGCGTCCGTGGGATTTCACGACCGCAGCCCTCGACGACGCGGAGACGCTGCTGGAGCGTCTTTACGCGGCCGCCGCAGCACCCGGGTCAGCGCCCGGCGTCGCGGCCGTGCCCGCTTCGTTGCTCGACGACCTGGACGTGCCTCGCGCCCTGGCCATCGCGCTCGAGGACGGCGGCCAGGCGGCGCGCACGTTCATCGAGCTGCTCGCGCTCTCGTGATCCGATGCCCGAGCCGCACGAAGTTTCCGAGCCGCACGAAGTTCCCGAGCCGCCGGAAGTTCCCGAGCCGCTGCAGCGACGCCGAAACCGCCGTCGGGCGACCGCGCAACAGGGCCCGCCCCAGGTCGCCCGCGCCGCCGAGGCACCAAGCGAGCAGGGCGCGCGACCCGCGAGCCGCGCCAGGCCACCCCGGAGCAGTCGCGACGCGAAGGGCCGCGACGCCAAGGGCCGCGACGCCAAGGGCCGCGACGCCAAGGGCCGCG
>NZ_CAXTHK010000021.1:3135-30747 GCF_964244045.1 uncultured Jatrophihabitans sp.
AAGGGCCGCGACGCCAAGGGCCGCGACGCCAAGGGCCGCGACGCCAAGGGCCGCGGCGATCGAGACCTCGCCGGCGCCGGGACGTCCCAGGTCGGCCCCACCGGTGCGATGCGCGCGCGCGACCTCAACCGACCGACCGCCGAAGACCTCGCCGAGGCAGAGGCCGAGCTCACCATCGTCCGCCGGAACTGGACCCCGGCCACCGAGGCGCCGTCCCAACCCCGGCGCCGCCGCTCTTGACCGCTGCCGCGCACACCGCTCTGCGCAGCTACGACCTCGGCGGGTACCGCCTGGTCCGCTTGGCCGAATCGTTCAACACGGTGTTCCGGGTCCGATGCGCGCAGGCCACGCTCGTCCTACGGGTGGGGCCCGGACGGCGGGTGCACCCCGCCGACGCCGTGCGCGTGGAAGCCGGGTGGACTGCGCAGCTGGCCGAGCGGGGCCTGCGCGTGCCGCAGCTCGTTCCCGCAGCGGACGGCGCGCCGTCGGTGCACATCGGCTCGCGCGAGTGCAGCCTGTGGACCTGGGTTCCCGGGGACCGCTGGACCGGCCCGTCTCCCCCGCGCTCGTGCAGCAGCTCGCGGTGCTGAGCGCACGGCTGCACGATGCCTCGCCACCGCTGCCGACCGCGCCGCCCGGAGCTCTGAGCGCGCGATCGGTTCGCTACTTCGACGTCCCCGATCTGTTGTCCGAACTGCCGCCGCCGCACCGCGCCGTGCTTACCGCCGCCCGCGACCGGGCCGCAGCAGCCGTCGAACAGCTGTGGCAGACTTCCGATACGCCGCCGCGCCTCGTCCACGGCGACCTGACGCCCAGCAACGTCGTCGCTCATCGCGGGCAGCTGTCAGCCATCGACTTCCAGGACCTCAGCTGGGCACACGTCGAGCAGGACCTCGCGCACTCGATCTACGGCGTCACCCGCGGTGTCGACCTTGCCGCAGGACTGACCGCCTTTCGCGCCGGATACGAGCAGCTCCGCCCTTGGCCGCAGCTCGACCTCGCGTTGCTCACCGATCTGGTGGCCGCCCGCCGGGTGTCGATGGTCAACCTCGCGGTGGTTGGGCAACGGCCCGGTCTGGCCGAGTACGTCGAGCGGCATGCGGACGCGCTCCGGTTCTACCTCGGTTGAGGCTCAGCTCGTCTCGTGACCCGCGATCACGCCGGTGGCCTCGTACTCGGCCAGCATGTCGATGCGTCGCTGGTGTCGTGCGACTCCGGAGAACGGCGTCGACAGGAAGATCTCGACGAAGCGCAGCATGTCGTCGTCGGGGTGGTTTCGCGCTCCGAGGCTGATGACGTTCGCATCGTTGTGCTGGCGGGCCAGCGTCGCGGTCTCGTCGCTCCAGACCAACGCAGCGCGGGTGCCCCTCACCTTGTTGGCGGCGATCTGCTCGCCGTTGCCCGAGCCGCCGATGACGATGCACAGGCTGCCGGGATCGGCGACCATTCGCACGGCCGCGGCGATGCACGGCGGCGGGTAGTCGTCCTGGTCGTCGTAGGTGTGGGCGCCGCAGTCGATCGCCTCGTGACCCAGTCCGGTGACGTGCTCGACCAGCTTGGCCTTCAGCTCGAAGCCGGCGTGGTCGCTGCCGAGATAGACGCGCATGGACGAATCATCGCAGCTCCGGCCCGCGGGCGACCGCCGCCCTCACGAGGCGCACCATGGACCGGTGGACTCCGCGCTCGACCGCCCCGTCGTGTCCGGTGTCCTGACCCAGTGGTCGGTAGAGCCCCTGGCCGTCGTCGTGGTGATCGCTCTCGCGGTGGCCTACGCGATCGGCGTCCGACGTCTCGGCCGACCGTGGCCGCGCGGACGATCGATCACCTTCGGGATCGGGTTGCTGCTGCTGCTCTGGACGTCGTCGGGTTTTCTCGAGGCCTACGCCGACTCGCTGTACTGGGTGTGGGCTGCGCAGACTTTGCTCCTCTGGCTGTTCGTGCCGATCGTGCTGCTGTTTGGCCACCCGCTGCAGCTGGCGCGGGCCGTGTTCGGCCGCGGCAGCGGGATCGACCGCGTGCTCGGCTCCAGGCCCGTCAAGATTGTCTCGAACCCGCTCATCGGCCCGGCGCTGGTGCCCATCCTGTCGTTCGCGCTGTTCTTCGGGCCGCTGCCGGGCTGGGCGATCACGACGGCGCCGGTGGGCTGGCTGCTGCACCTCGCCCTCGTGCTCATCGGGGCCGTGATGGTCCTGCCGCTCGTTGGGCTCGATGACGACGTCAGCTCGCTCGCCGTCGGGCTGTCGCTGGCGATCGGCTCGTTCGAGCTCGTCATCGACGCGCTGCCCGGGATCGTACTGCGCCTGAATACCCACCTGGCGACGTCCTACTTCGACCACGTCGATCGGCACAGCTGGTCCCCGAAGCCGCTGCACGACCAGCAGCTCGCCGGCGGCGTCCTCTGGACGATCGCCGAGCTCATCGACCTGCCATTCCTGCTGCTGGTGTTCCGCCGTTGGCTTCGCGCCGATGCCCGGGACGCCGCGAACGTCGACGCGGTGCTGGAGGCTGAACGGGCCGCCCGTCGAGGGCTCGACGAACCGCCCGTGCCCCACGGACCCGTCGACGTGCCCGACGCCCGGGTCGAGCGCGACGTCCCCTGGTGGGTGAGCGACCCGGCCATGCAGAAGCGCTTGCGCAGGCTCGAGTGACTGCTCAGGTCGGCGGCTCGAACACCCAGTCACCGTTGCCGACGCGACGCAACGGGTGCACGGCCACTGAGGTGGACGTCGGCACCGACCCGTATACGTGCGGGAACTCCGTCCCGCTGCCGTAGGTGTCCTCCACACGCACCTCGGCGTCGAGGGCAGCGGAGTCGATCTCGACGACCACCAGCTCGGGCTCGTCGCGGTAACGCAGGTTGGCCGTTCCGGTCACCTGGCCGGCGAAGGAGAAGTGCACGAACCCCTCGCTGTCTAGTGACGACGGCCGGTACTCGCCCGCGGCGACGGCAGCCGCCCAGACCGCGGGCGGGACGAGATGGAACAGGCGCACCGGGCCATTACAGCAGGCCGATGTGGCGGGCCATCGTGCGCAGCTCATGCTCGAAGAACGCGTCGAGGTCGAGGACCGCCCCGGTGTACCGACCGAACAGCTCGAAACTGAGCGTTCCGAACAGCTGAGCCCAGACCGACATCAGCCGGCCCAGGACGGTCGGTGGCAGACCCTCGAACCCCGGGTAACTCGCCACCCGCGCGAAGTCGGCCCGGACAGCTTTGGGCAGCCGATCGGCCGGGGTTGGCACGACCCCCTTCTCCACGCCGTCCCGGACCACTCCGACGGCGACCAGCAGCACCCGCTGAGCGCTCGGCACGGTGTCCTGCGGGGCGGCGTAGCCCGGGATAGGGGTGCCGTAGAGCAGCGCGTACTCGGCCGGCCGGTCCCGTGACCATGCCCGGGCCGCGCGGCCCAGCGCCATCCAACGGCCCATGAGGTCTCGGCGCGGCACCGCGGCGTCGGCCCGCTCGGCCGCCTCGCCCATACTGTCGTAGCCGTCGATGATGAGCGCGGTCAGCAGCTCGTCACGGCTGGCGAAGTACCGGTAGACCGCCGACGAGACCACGCCGAGTTCCCGGGCCACGGCCCGCAGTGAGAGATCGGGTCCGTCGCTGGCCAGGTGGGCCCGGGCGATGGTCTTGATGCGTTCGGTCATGTCGGCCCGGGCGATGTCCCGGGCTGTCGGAGCAGTGCTCATGACGACGAGTATGCCTGACAATCGAGAGCACTGCTCTTGACTCGAGCTTTGAAGAGAGCGATGCTCTCACTAGTAACAGAGAGCACCGCTCTCGATATGGAGAGGAACGGACATGTCCCAGCACGTCATCGTCGGAGCCGGCCCGGTCGGCAGCGCGCTCGCCCGCGAACTGCTCGTCCGTGGCCACGAGGTCCGCGTCGTCACCCGCAGCGGTTCCGGCGTCGATGGTACGGAGCGCGTCACTGCCGATGCCTCTGACGCCGCCCAGCTCACCGAACTCACGCGTGGCGCCGCCGTGATCTACAACTGCGTCAACCCGCCGTACCACCAGTGGGCCGAGACCTGGCCGGCGATCTCCGCTGCGTTGATCGCCGCCGCCGAGGCGTCAGGCGCGGTCGTCGGCATTACCGGCAACCTCTACGGTTACGGCCGCGTCGACGCACCCATCACCGAGCAGACCCCGCTGGCCGCCACCGGCACCAAGGGCCGCGTCCGCAATCAGATGTGGGCCGACGCGCTCGCGGCGCACGAGGCAGGACGCATCCGGATGTTCGAGGCGCGCGGCAGCGACTACCTCGGCGGCAATTCGTTGCTCTCGACGGTCGTCACCCCAGCCTGGCGCAAGGGTCGCGCCGCGTACCTGCCGGCGGCGCTGGACATCCCACACACCTTCACCGACGTCCGCGACGTTGCGAGGCTGCTCGCTACGTGCGCGGAGGACGAGCGGGCGTGGGGACGGGCGTGGCACGTCCCCAGCGCTGAACCACTCAGCCTGCGCGAACTGTCCGCCACCGCGGCTGCCGTCATGGGCGTACCGGCAAAGGTTCGCGCCCTGCCCTACGCCGCGGTATGGGCGGCCGGGCTCACCAGCCCGTTCATCAAGGAACTGCGCGAGACCCAGCACCAGTTCCGGCGCCCGTTCGTGCTGGACTCGACGGCGGCGCAGCAGACCTTCGGCCTGACGCCGCACAGCACGGACGAGGCGGTGCGCTTCGACATCGCCAACGGCAGCCCCGCGCCGCGCTGACCGGGAGAGGCTGGAGGTCAGCCGCGGAGCTCGAACTGCGGGCCCTCCGTGCGGGTCCGCTTGAGCTCGAAGAAGTAGGGATAAGAGGCGAGCAGGTGCGCGCCGTCCCACATGCGCACCGAGACCTCCGGGTCCTCAGGCACCCGGGTGATGACCGGGCCGAAGAACGCAACACCGTCAATGTGAATGGTCGGAGTACCGACCTCATCGCCGACCGGGTCCATGCCCTGGTGGTGTGACTTCTTCAGCGCGTCGTCGAAGTCGGTGGAATCCGCGGCGTCGGCCAACGACTCGGGCAGGCCGACCTCGGTCAGGGCCTCGACGATGACCGTGCGCTCGAAATCCCGGCCGTCGTCGTGCCTGCGGGTGCCGAGCGCGGTGTAGAGGTCGCGCAGGACGCCCACGCCGAACTGCTGTTCGGCCGCGATGCAGACGCGCACCGGGCCCCAGCCGCGCTGCAGCAGCTCCTTGTACTGGTCCGGCAAGCCCTCACGGCCGGAGTTCAGCACCGACAGCGACATGACACGAAAGGCCAGCTCCATGTCGCGGTGCTTCTCGACCTCCAGAATCCAGCGCGAGGTCACCCACGCGAAGGGACAGAGCGGGTCGAAGTAGAAGTCGACGACGGGACGCTTTGACAGGGCGGAACCCGCAGAAGAAGTAGTCATGTCAACCAGCGTAGCCCCGCGCCGGGACAGCGCTCGGGGCAATGCTCAGGCCAGTGCGGCCAGGGCCTCGTCGGCATGCATGTCCATGTTCGTCTCGCTGTGCAGCACCTTCTTGACCTTGCGGTCTGTGCCGATGACAAAGGTCCACCGCTTCACCGGCGCACCCAGCTTCTGCCCGATCTTGCCGCGGGCCACACCGAAGATCTCGGCGACCTTGCCATCGGCGTCGGCAAGCAGCGGGTAGTCGAACGAGTGTTTGTCCGAGAACTGCTTCTGCTTCTCGACGGAGTCCCGACTGATGCCCACCCGCTGGGCGCCGGCGGACTTGTAGTCGGCTGCGACGTCGCGGAAGTGGCACGCCTCCTTGGTGCACCCGCTGGTCATGGCCGCGGGGTAGAAGAACAGCACCACCGGCCCGTCGGCGAGCAGCCCGGTCAGCGAGCGGGTCGCGCCGGTCTGGTCGGGGAGTTCGAACTCGGGTACCTCATCGCCCTCACGCATGTCCCACACGATAGCCACGACCGTCGCCGGCGGGCCCGTCATGACAGACTTCTCCCTTGAGGGCCACCCGTGAATCCACACGCGCCGGCACGCTCGAAGCACCACCGACGTCGAAAGGAAGCGCCCCACTCGTGGCCGTTCCGAACCTCACCCGCGATGACGCGCAGACCCGCGCCGCACTGCTGCACGTCGACTCCTACGATGTGGTCCTCGACCTCACCGACGGCGCCGGCGCGCCTTCGCAGCGCACGTTCCGGGCCACCACCACGGTTCGGTTCACCGCGACTGCCGGCGAACAGACCTTCATCGATGTCATCGCCGACTCCTTCCACGCCGTAACGCTGAACGACACCGACGTGGACGTATCCGCCTACCGCCCCGAGGACGGCATCGTCCTGACCGGCCTGGCCGACGACAACACCCTCGTCGTCGACGCCGACCTGCTCTACACCAACACCGGCGAGGGGCTGCACCGCTTCGTCGACCCCATCGACGGCGAGACCTACCTGTACTCGCAATTCGAGACGGCCGACGCCAAGCGCATGTACGCCTGCTTCGACCAGCCCGACCTCAAGGCCGCGTTCACGCTGACGATCACCGTGCCCGAGCACTGGCAGGCGAGCTCCAACGGCCGCGTCGAACGCACCGAGACGCTTGCTGCCGGCAAGCGGCTGCACTTCGCCACCACGCCGCCCGTCAGCCCGTACATCACCGCGCTGGTCGCCGGCCCGTACCACGTGGTCACCGACCGGCACGACGGCATCGACCTCGGCCTGTGGTGCCGCAGCACGCTCGCCGAGTACCTCGACACCGACAACCTGTTCGAGATCACCAAGCAGGGCTTCGACTGGTACCACGCCAACTTCGGCGTCCGGTACGCCTTCGACAAGTACGACCAGCTCTTCGTCCCCGAGTTCAACGCCGGGGCCATGGAGAACGCCGGTTGCGTCACCTTCCGCGAGGACTACGTGTTCCGCAGCAAGGTCACCGACGCCCGCTACGAGCGGCGCTGCGAGACGATCCTGCACGAGATGGCGCACATGTGGTTCGGCGACCTCGTGACCATGCGCTGGTGGGACGACCTCTGGCTCAACGAGTCGTTTGCAACGTATGCCTCGATGCTCTGCCAGACCAGCGCCACCCGGTTCACCGAGGCCTGGGCCACCTTCGCCAACGCCGAGAAGTCCTGGGCCTACCGGCAGGACCAGCTGCCCTCGACGCACCCGATCGCCACCGACGCCCCCGACGTGCAGACGGCCGAGGTGAACTTCGACGGCATCACCTACGCCAAGGGCGCCAGCGTGCTCAAACAACTCGGCGCGTACGTCGGCGTCGACGCGTTCCTCGCCGGCCTGCGCGACTACTTCCACGAGCACGCCTACGGCAACACGACGCTCGCCGACCTGCTGCGCGCGCTCGAGAACTCCTCCGGCCGCGACCTCGGCGAATGGTCGAAGCTGTGGCTCGAAACCACCGGCATCAACACCGTCCGGGCCGAGTTCACGCTCGACGGCGACGGGGCCTTCGCCGAGTTCGAGATCGTGCAGTCCGCGCCCACCGAGGTCGCCTCGACCAACACGCTGCGGCCGCACCGGCTGGCGGTCGGGTTGTACGAGGAGCAGGAACTGGACGGCTCTGCCTCAGACGGGTCGCAAGCTCCCCGTGGCCTCGTGCGGACGCACCACCTCGAACTCGACGTCACCGGCGCCCGCACTGCGGTGGCCGAGCTGGTCGGCGTCGCCCGCCCGGCACTGCTGCTCGTCAATGACGACGACCTCACCTACTGCAAGCAGCGCCTCGACGACAACAGCTTGCGCACGCTGCGCTCCGGCGGGATCGCCAAGCTCGAGTCGCCGCTGGCCCGAGCGCTGTGCTGGTCGGCGGCGTGGGACATGACCCGCGACGGCGAGATGGCCACCCGCGACTACGTCGCTCTCGTAGTGGCCGGTGCGCAGCACGAGACCGACATCGGCGTCATGCAGTCGCTGACCCGGCAGGCCCTGCGGGCGCTGGAGATCTATGCCGACCCGCAGTGGGCAACCCAGGGGTATGTCGCGCTCGGCGAGGCGGCACACTCGGCACTGCAGTCGTCCGCGCCGGGTTCGGACCATCAGCTGGCCTGGGTGCACGCCCTGCTCGGCTCGGCTCGCACGCCGGAGCAGGTCGCGTACGTACGCGGGCTGCTCGACGGCAGCACGGTGCTCGACGGCCTGGCCGTCGACCACGAGCTGCGCTGGTCGATGATCCTGACGCTGTCGGCGCTCGGGTCGGTGACGGCCGAGGAGATCGAGGCCGAGCTCGTGCGCGACCCGTCGGCCGCCGGCCAACGACACGCGGCCACCGCACGGGCGCTGCAGCCCACGGCCGAGGCCAAGGAGCACGCCTGGCACCTCGCGGTCGACGACGACACGCTGCCGAATGCCATGCAGGAGGCGGTCATCGGCGGCTTCGCCCATCCCACTCAGGGCGCGCTGCTGGCCCCGTACGTCGAGCGGTACTTCTCGGTGATCGCCGAGATCTGGGAGCGGCGCACCAGCGAGCTTGCACAGAACGTCGTCGTCGGGTTGTTCCCGACCTGGACCTCGACAATCACACCGTCGACCGTTGAGGCGGCCGATGCGTTTCTTGACCGCGACGACGTGCCGAACGCCCTGCGCCGCCTGGTGCAGGAGGGACGCGCAGACATCCAGCGGGCCCTCAACGCCCGGGCTGCCGACAGCGCTGCAGCTACCGGCTGACCGCCGCGGGCTCGCGCGGAACGCTCAGCGCGAGCCGGCGGCGTCGGCCAGCATCCGCAGGCCGACGACGATGCCGTTGGTGAGGTCGCCGTTGCCGAATGCTCCGCGCATGGCCAGCGCGGCCAGCGCGCAGGAACGGTTGGGCAGTCGCTTCGCGGACTCCGGGCCGGTGACGATGTGCAGCGAGCGCTGCCCGGGTGACACCGCCACCAGTACGGAAGAGTCGGTGAGTCGCTCGAACAAGGCCTCGGCGTGGGCGCGGGTGGGCGCCTGCAACTCGCCGACGTAGACCGAGAACGTCAGGCCCGTCTCGCGGCTGGACAGCGTGATCGCCTCGTCCAAACGGGCCAGCTGGCGGGTGGTGAACGCACCGTCACCGCCGAGGTTGCCCCGTGGCCCGTGCTGCACTTCCTGCTGTTTGATGCTGACTACCTCGCGCGGAACGACGTCACCACTCACCGCTGGCACCCCCGGTCGCAGTGGTAGAGGTGGCCGGCGCGGAGCCGGACCTGACCTCGGGGTGCGGGACGTACCAGGCAGGCTCGTAGTCCCACGCCTTACCAGGGCGGTAGCGGTTGGGCTGGCGGGCCAGCGACTTGCCGTACACGGCCAGGAACAGGAACAGGACGATGGCCGCGGGAATGCCCACGAACACCAGCAGCGTCTGGACGACAGTCACGGGATCAACTTAGCGAATCCATACTGAGCATCCGCAGCCGGACCGGACTCGCGGACACGGTCAGGCCGACCAGATCGGGGGCCGGCGCGCCTGCCACGGCAGGGCTTGCTCGAGCTGGGCGGCCAGTGACAGCAGCAGCTGTTCAGCGCCCAGCCGGCCCACCAGCATGATGCCGATCGGCAGACCGTCCGCAGACTCGTACAGCGGTAGCGAGATCGCCGGCTGGCCGGTCGTGTTGTACATCGCGGTGAACGGCGTGAACCGTTTCTGCCGCTCGAAGTCCTCCGCGGGGTCGAGGCCGTCGGTGAACCAGCCGACTGGACGTGGCGTCATGGCCAGGGTCGGCGCCACGACGACGTCGAGATGTGCCGACGCGGTGCGCCCTCGCCTCGCGTACTCGTTGAGCATGCCGAGCGCGTGGGCGAACTGCGGGCCGCTCGCCGCCGCCCCGCGCGCCCGCAGATGCCTGGTCAGCGGGCGCAGCAGGTGCTCGCGGTCGGGCGGGATCGGGGCCGACGCCGCCGACACCGCCCACACGGTCTCGAACAGCGGCACCGCCTCGGGTGGGATCGGCGGCGCGGTGTCCTCGAGGTCGTGGCCCAGGCCGGCGAGCACAGTGCACGCCTGCTCCCAGGCGATGCGAACGTCGGGTTCGATCTCGAACTCCATCGGCGAGTCGACCAGCCGTCCGATCCGTAGGCGACCCGGGTCGCGATCGCACGCGTCGAGGAAGGAGGTGGACGGTGGCGGCAGGAGCTCGGGATCGCCTGGCTGCGGTACAGCGACCGCGTCCAGGAAGGCCGCGGCGTCCCTTACGGTCCGGGCGAGCGGCCCGAGCACGGACAACCGGGTGGCGTCGACGTCCAGGGGGCCACGCGACACCCGTCCCCGCGTGGGCTTGAGCCCGACCAGCCCGCAGACGCTGGCCGGGATGCGGACCGAGCCGCCGCCGTCACTGCCTTGCGCGATCGGTACGAACCCGCCGGCCACGGCGGCGCCCGCACCGCCCGATGAGCCGCCAGCCAAGCGTGCGGTGTCCCAGGGCGTGCGGGCGGGCAGGCCCAGATCGGTCTCGGTGTAGCAGGGCAGGCCGAGCTCGGGCGTGGCCGTCTTGCCGACGCTGATCGTCCCGGCGGTGCGCAGCAGGCGCACGACGGAGTCGTCGTAGTCGGGGACGAAATCCGCGAAGGCCGTCGAACCGAGCTTGGTCGGCACACCGGCGACCATGTTCAGGTCCTTGATGGCGGTCGGCACCCCGAGCAGCGGTGGTAGGTCGCCGCCGGTGCGCACCAGCTCGTCGGCCGCCGCGGCTTCGGCGCGGGCCCGGTCGGCGGTAACCGTCACGAACGCGCCCAACTGGTCGTCGAGGCGGGCGATTCGATCTAGTGCGTGCTCGACGAGCTCGGTCGGGCTGACCTCGCCCCGCCGCACCGCAGCAGACGCCTCGAGCGCGCTGAGGTCGTGCAGGGCTGCCACGAGTCATGACGCTAGCGCGGCCCGTCCGCTAACCGTTCGGCTGTGCCCCATACGCTGGAGTACACCCAGCCCGATGCCTCGGGCCCTGTCGCGAGGAGCGCAGCGCATGGCCACCGCCGCACGCACCGACTACGAACGGTGGCTCGACAAGGGGCTTGCGCTCGACATCACCAGGGGCAAGCCGAGCCCGGAGCAGCTGACCTTGTCCGACGGTCTGCTGGAGTTGCCCGTCGAGAAGTCCGCCCTGCTCGTCGACAAGGACACCCGCAACTACGGCGGCACCGCGCTGGGGCTGCGCGAGCTGCGCGAAATCTTCTCGCCACTGCTGCAGGTGCCGGTCGACCAGCTCGCGGCGGCCAACAACTCCAGCCTCGAGCTGATGTACCTCACCGTGGCGACATCGTTCTTCCACTCGCCCACGCCAGGCGCACCGGCCTGGAAGGACGCAGGCGCGCCCACGTTCCTGTGCCCCGTCCCCGGCTACGACCGGCACTTCGGTGTGTGCGGCGACCTCGGCGTGAACATGATTGCCGTGCCGACCACCGCTGACGGCCCCGACATGGATGTCGTCGAGCGGCTCGTCGCCGAGGACGCCTCGGTCAAGGGCATGTGGATCGTCCCGAAGTACAACAACCCGGTCGGTTGGACGTGCAGCCCGGAGACCGTCCGTCGACTCGCTGCGATGCCCGCGGCCGCCGACGACTTTCGCGTCTACTGGGACAACGCCTACGCCGTGCACGACCTCACCGACACCCCCGACGAGCTCGACGACTTCCTGGCCGCCTGCGCGGCGGCCGGAAACCCCGACCGCGCGTTCGTCTTCGGCTCCACGTCGAAGATCACCTTTGCCGGCGGCGGGGTGTCGTTCTTGGGCAGCTCGCCGTCGAACCTGGCCTGGTGGCTGCAGCACTCGGCGTACCGCACGATCGGCCCGAACCGCATCGTGCAGCTGCAGCACGCCGAGTTCTTCGGCGACACCGCAGGCGTAGTGACGCACATGGGCAAGCACCGCGAGATCCTCGAGCCGAAGTTCGCTGCCGTTCAGCAGGCGCTGTCGTCGCGGTTGACCGGCCTGCCCGGCACCTCGTGGTCCGAGCCGAACGGCGGTTACTTCGTCAGCCTGCAGGTCACGCCGGGCACCGCGGCGCGAGTCGTCGGCCTGGCCGGCGATGCGGGCGTCAAGCTGACCCCCGCCGGGGCCCCGTTCCCGGGCGGCATCGACCCCGACGACAGCAACATCCGCATCGCCCCGAGCTTCCCCGGCACCGACGAGCTCGAGCAGGCTCTCGCCGTCGTGGCCGATTGTGCCGTGCTTGCGGCCGAAGAAGCGGCGACCGGCTGACGGTTCAGACGGCCGGGGCGACGGCAGGCGCCGTCAGGCCGAGGTACCGATCCCACGACGGCTCGCGCGAGGCCCAACCCATGACGACCGCGACGGTCGCGGGCGGCTGCATCGGCGGCGTCGGCAGCGACCAGCCGATCTCGCCCAGGAGTCGATCGCCCTTGCGGTGGTTGCACCGGGCGCATGCGGCGACGACATTCGTCCAGACGTGCTGGCCGCCCGCGAGCGCGGCCGCACGTGGTCGATCGTGTCGGCGCGGGCACCGCAGTACACGCAGCCGTGTGCGTCGCGATCGAGCACCGCGCGGCGGGTCAGCGGGACGTCTCTGCGGTAGGGCACCCGCACGAAGCGGGCCAAGCGCACCACGGTCGGGATCGGCACGCTCAACCGCTCCGAGTGCATGACCCGCTCGCTGGCCTCGACGACCAGCGCCTTCTCGGCGAGCACCAGGACGACCGCGCGCCGCAGCGGCACGACGCACAGGGGCTCGTACGTGGCGTTCAACACCAGCGCTGCACCCATCCGTCACCTCCTGCTGTGCCTGACAGTCAACCGGACGCACGGGCGCTATGCACATCTTTTGGGGCAACGCCTATCCGTGCTACAAACCACAGCTCGGCGCGTCGGGTCGGACGGACGGCCGGGCGGCCGTGGCATGGTGGTTCGGATGAACGGCCCCCGCTTCTCCGTCCTCGCCGGTAGCCCCGTCGCCCTGCCGAAGTTCGTGCACGACCACAGTCACGCGTTCTTCGAGGTGCCGATCCGGATCGTCTCGATCATCGTCGTCACGCTGATCATCCGGGCGGTCGTCCATCGGCTGATCAACCGCGCGGTGCGTCCCGTCGCCGACGGCGGCGTGCCGAGCATCTTGCGTCCGTTCCGCGAGCGGATCCAGACCAGCTCGCTGTTCGAGTCCTCGGGCCTGCTGTCCGAGCGCCGCGCCCAGCGCGCCAACACCATCGGCTCGGTGGTGAAGTCGGCCGTCTCGTTCCTCATGGGCGTGATCGCGTTCATGCTGATCGTCAGCACGCTCGGCTTCGACCTCGCCCCGTTCATTGCCGGCACGTCCGTCGTGGGCGTGGCGCTGGGCTTCGGCGCGCAGAACATCGTCAAGGACTTCCTGTCCGGCATGTTCATGATGATGGAGGACCAGTACGGCGTCGGCGACGTCATCGACTTCCAGTTGGCCAGCGGCACCGTCGAGGCGGTCGGCTTGCGCAGCACGAGGTTGCGGGACGTCAACGGGACGGTCTGGTACGTCCGCAACGGCGAGGTCCTGCGGGTCGGCAACAAGAGCCAGGGCTTCGCGACCGTGGTGCTCGACATCCCGATCGACGCGTGGGCCGACGTCGGGATGGCGTCCGAGGCGATGCACGAGGTCGCGTTGGCCATGCGTGCCGAGGACGAGTGGGAGCACGTCTTCCTCAGCGAGCCCGAGGTGCAGGGCGTCGAGTCGCTGACCCGCTACGAGACGGTCATCCGGCTGGTGGCTCGCGTGCGCCCGCTGGAGCAATGGCGCACTGCGCGCGAGCTGCGCCGGCGCATCCGCGACCGCCTGGACTCCCTCGACATCGGCCACCCCGCCCCCGATGGAGGCACCGAGCTACACGTCTCGCGCGTCGACCCCGCCGCCGGGCCGCCCGAGCCGGCGCCGACGGCCGACCCGACAGCCCCACCGCCGTCCCCCTAACCGCTTCGCGTGGGTCAGGCGAGGGCCTGGAGGGCCTCGAGCACGCCGCGGTGCAGGGTCGGGAAGACATAGTGCATGGTCAGCATCGTCGACACGGGCACCTTGGCGTGCACGGCCAGCGTCAGCATCCCGATCAGCTCGCCACCGTGCGGACCGCAGGTGGTGGCGCCGACGAGCAGCCCGGTATCGGCGTCCTGGACCACCTTGATGAACCCGGCATTACCGGCGCCGTAGATCCAGCCCCGGCTGTTCGACGCGATCTGCTGCACGCCGACCTTGACGCTCAACCCGGCGTCGCGGGCCTGCTGCTCACTCATGCCCACCCGGCCGATCTCGGGGTCGGTGAACGTCGCCCAAGCCATGGCGTCGTAACCGCCGAACGGCTCGTCACGCCGGAGCAGATGGGCGCCCAGCACCCGCGCCTGCCACACGGAGACGTGGGTGAACGGGCCCTTGCCGGTGACGTCGCCGATCGCGAACAGCCCGTCGACCGTCGAGCCGTCGGCGTCCTGGACCTGCATGTGGTTGTCGACGTCGAGCTGGTGGGCCGACGGGTCGAGGTCGACCGTCTCGAGCCCGATGTGGTCAAGGTTGGGGGTGCGGCCCGCGGCAAGCAGCAGCTTCTCGCCGGTGACGGTGCTGCCGTCGGCCAGTCTTACTTGAACCCCGGCTATACCTCCAGCACCAGCTTCGACCTTGTTGACGGCCTGCCCGCATCGCACGGTGATGCCCCCGTCGGCGAATACCTGCTGTAACACCTCACCGGCCTCGGGCTCCTCGCGGCCCAGCAACCGCGCACCCTGCTCGACCAACGTCACGGCGGTGCCGAAGCGCGCGAAGCCCTGCGCGAGCTCACAGCTGATGACTCCTCCGCCCAGCACGACCATCGAACGCGGCGCGGTCTTCGTGCGCAGGATCTCGCGGTTCGTCCACACCGGGCCGTCGACACCGGTTTCCAGGCCGTCCAGCCCGTCGATCGGCGGGACGCTCGGCCGGGTGCCGGTGGCAACCGCGACCGCCGCCGCGGTGTGGGTCTCGCCGCCGACCTCGACGAGCAGCCGCCCCTGGTCGTCGCGACCGGCCAACTTGCCCGAGCCGCGGCGGAACGTCGCGCCGGATTCCTCAAGGCGCTCGACCGCCACCCGGTCGTCCCAGTCGTCGGTGGCCTCGCTGCTGATGCGCTCGGCCACCACGCCGAAGTCGGGCTCGTCCGAGGCGTGCCCGGCGAGCTGGTCGACCCGGCGCGACTCCGCCAGGACGTCGGCCGCGCGCAGGATCATCTTCGACGGGATGCAGCCGAAGTACGGACACTCACCGCCGACCAACCGCTCGTCGATGCCGAGCACCGACTTGCCGGCCTTGGCCACCTGCTCGGCCAGGTCCTCGCCACCCGGCCCAAGCCCCAACACGATCAGATCGAAGTCCATGACCGGACGGTACTCAGCCGTCGGGGACAATGGCCGTGTGGGCGGAGCACTTGGCAACCAGCAGGGCAGGGAAGAACGGGCGGACACCTTCTACGCCGCAATCGGCGGCGAGGAGACGTTCCGTCGGCTCGTCGACGCCTTCTACGCCGGCGTGGCCGAGGACGATGTGCTGCGCCCGCTCTACCCCGAGGACGAACTCAGCGCCGCGGCCGAACGGTTGCGGCTGTTCCTCATGCAGTACTGGGGTGGGCCAACCACCTACTCCGACGAGCGTGGCCACCCGCGGCTGCGGATGCGCCATGCCCCGTTCCCGATCGGGGTCGCAGCCCGCGACGCCTGGCTGCACCGGATGCGGCACGCTCTCGACACGCTGGCCCTGCCCGCCCAGTACGACGCCACCATGTGGAGCTACTTCACGACCGCCGCCGAGTCGATGCGTAACCTGCCCGGGTGACTGTCTCGGTCCCGTGGTGGGCGTCCGCCGTGTTCTACCAGGTGTATCCCCGCAGCTTCGCTGACGGCAACGGCGACGGCACCGGCGACCTGATCGGCGTCCGTGAGCGTCTCGACCACCTCGTCGAGCTGGGCGTCGACGCGCTGTGGATCTCACCGTTCTACCGCTCGCCGATGGCCGACGGTGGCTACGACGTCGCCGACCCCTGCGACGTCGACCCGATCTTCGGCACGCTCGCCGACTTCGACGAACTCCTCGACGCGGCGCACACCCGCGGGGTGCGGATCACCATCGACATGGTGCCCAACCACTTCTCCGACCAGCACCCGTGGTTCCAGGCCGTGCTGGCCGGCGACACCGCACTGCGCGACCGCTTCGTCATCCGCCCCGGCCGCGGACTCGACGGCGCGCAGCCACCCAACAACTGGCCCTCGCAGTTCGGCGGCCCGGCGTGGACGCGGTTGCCCGACGGCGAGTGGTACCTGCACCTGTTCGCGCCCGAGCAGCCCGACCTGAACTGGGAGAACCCGGCGGTGCCGGCGGAGTTCGAACGCATCATGCGCTTCTGGCTGGACAAGGGAGTCGACGGGTTCCGCATCGACGTCGCGCACTCCATGGCCAAGCCGGCCGGCCTACCCGACCTCACTCCGGCAGCGCTGCGGCGTGCCCTGGACGGCGGCAACATGCCCGACGCCGCCGACGTGCGGTGGGACCAGGACGGCGTACACGCCTATCACCGCCTGTTCCGGCAGGTGCTCGAGTCCTACGACGGCGAGCGGATGGCCGTCGGCGAGACATGGGTCGCGGACGCTCGGCGACTCGCGCTCTACGTCCGCCCTGACGAGCTGAACCTCACGTTCAACTTCGAACTGGTTGTTGCTCTGTGGGGTGCCGACTCGTACCGCAGCGCCATCGACGACTCGCTCTCCGCACTGACCGAGGTCGGCGCGCCGTGCACCTGGGTGCTCTCGAACCACGATGTGGACCGGGTAGCCACCCGCTACGGCGGCGGCGCGATCGGTGTCGCCCGGGCACGCGCCGCTGCGCTGGTGCAGCTCTCCCTGCCCGGCGCGGTGTACCTCTACAACGGTGACGAGCTGGGCCTGCAGAACGTCGAGCTGCCCGACGACGCCCTGCAGGACCCGACCTGGGAACGCAGCGGACACACCGAACGCGGCCGCGACGGTGAGCGGGTGCCGCTGCCGTGGAGCGGCTCGACCGCACCCTACGGCTTCACGACCGGAACGCCGTGGTTGCCGATGCCTGAGGGCTGGGCCGCGGTGACGGTCGAGGCCGAAGGCGCCGACCCGGGCTCGACGCTGCACCTCTTCCGCACAGCGATCGCACACCGCCGAACGTCGCTGGCCGAGCTACCCGACTCGAAGGTCGACTGGCTCGAAGCGCCGGCCGGCTGCCTGTCCTACCGCCGCGGTGCGGTGACTGTGCTGCTCAACGCCGGCTCGGCATCGGTGCCGTTGCCGCCGGGCGACGTGCTGATCGCGTCCGGGCCGGTGAGCGGTGGCCAGTTGCCACCCGACACCGCAGTCTGGCTCAGGTCGACTACCTGAGGGTCAACGCGCTGGGCTGCTCGAGGTAGACGGTGCCGTACTCCGCGACGACCCGGGTCCACCGACCGTGGACGTCGACGAGGGTGCGGCCGCCGTGGGGCAGGAAGCCCATCCGAGTGAGGGCCGACAGCGCCCGCAGCGATACCTCAGCCCGAGTGCCGGTGTCGTCCTCGACGGTGAGCACGGTCGAGTCCAGCAGTGCATCGGCCACCTCGGCCCGCGGCTGGGCGCCAGGCACCCCTTCGCGAACAGCGGCGTCGCGCAGTGCGACGGCACCGCTTCGCACAAGCGGCCGCACGACGTCGTCGGGCACGGATTCGATGCGCGCCCAGCCGGTTGCGGGCGGCAGACCGGTGCGCCACTCGACGTCGCGGGCGGGCGGGGGTTCATCGGTTTCGCAGTCGAGCCAGGCAAGTAACTCGCTCGCGCGGGCGGTGACGTCGGTGCTTACGTCGCGTCCGGGCGCCTCAACGGTGCGCGAGACGAGCACGCCGAACGGCAGCCGCACCAGCGCCGTGGCGGTGCGATCGACCAGGCGGATGCGCGTGAGGCTCTGCGCGTCGAGCGTGACGGCCCGACGCAGCACCGGTGCGAGCTCGTGCAGCGTCTCGCGGTCGGCGCCGGTCAGCGGGGTCACCGTGCGGACGCCGGCTCGTCGGCGAACCCACGGAGCACCTCGCGTTCCTCGTCGGTGAGCCGGCGCGGTCGGTCGTGGGCGAAGTCGACGGTGACACATTGCGTCGAGGCCCGCGCCGCGACGACGCCCTCGTCGAGTACCTCGTAGTGCACGACGAACGACGCGCCACGGATCGTGTCGACCCACGCCTCGATCCGGAGCGGCTCGGGGTGGTAGATCACCGGCCGTAAATAGGTGATCTCGTGCTTGGCGATGACCGTGCCGTCGGCGAAGCTGACGAACCGGTCGAAAAACATGGCCACCCGGGCCTGCTCCAGGTAGGTCAGGTACGCAGTGTTGTTGACGTGCCGGTAGGCGTCCATGTCGGACCACCGCATGTGCACGTCGTGCACGAACCGCGCCACACCGTTGTCCCGGATCAGTCGCGCGTCAGTTTGCGGTGGGTAACCGCGTGCGGGCGGGCGGCGTCCGGGCCGAGTCGCTCGATCTTGTTCTTCTCATAGCTCTCGAAGTTGCCCTCGAACCAGAACCACTGCGCCGGATTGTCGGCCGAACCCTCCCAGGCCAGGATGTGCGTGGCGATGCGGTCGAGGAACCAGCGATCGTGCGACGTGATCACGGCGCAGCCCGGGAACTCGAGTAGCGCGTTCTCCAAAGAGCCGAGGGTCTCCACGTCGAGGTCGTTGGTCGGTTCGTCCAGCATCAGTACGTTGCCGCCCTCTTTCAAGGTCAGGGCCAGGTTGAGGCGGTTGCGCTCGCCGCCGGACAGCACCTTGGACGGCTTCTGCTGGTCCGGCCCCTTGAATCCGAACGCGCCGACGTAGGCGCGCGACGGCATCTCGACGTTGCCGACCTTGATGTAGTCCAGGCCGTCGGACACGAGCTCCCAGACGTTCTTCGTCGGATCGAGCCCGCCACGGTTCTGGTCGACGTAGCTGATCTTGACCGTCTCGCCGATCTTGAGCTCACCGGCGTCGACGCGCTCCTGGCCGACGATCATCTTGAACAGCGTGGTCTTGCCGACGCCGTTCGGGCCGATGATGCCGACGATGCCGCCGCGCGGCAGCGTGAAGGACAGGTCCTTCATCAGCAACTCGCCGTCGAAGCCCTTGTCGAGATGGCTTGCTTCGACCACGACGTTGCCCAGGCGCGGGCCCGGCGGGATCTGGATCTCCTCGAAGTCGAGCTTGCGGGTCTTCTCTGCCTCTGCTGCCATCTCCTCGTACCGAGCGAGACGTGACTTGCTCTTCGTCTGCCGCCCCTTGGCGTTCTGCCGGACCCAGTCGAGCTCGTCGCGCAGCCGCTTCTGCAGCTTCTGGTCCTTCTTGCCCGCGACCGCCAGCCGTTCAGACTTCTTCTCGAGGTAGGTCGAGTAGTTGCCCTCGTAGGGGTAGGCGCGACCCCGGTCGAGTTCGAGGATCCACTGCGCGACGTTGTCCAGGAAGTACCGGTCGTGCGTAACGGCCAGCACGGCGCCGGCGTAGCTCGCGAGGTGCTGCTCGAGCCACTGGACGCTCTCGGCGTCGAGGTGGTTGGTGGGCTCGTCGAGCAGCAACAGGTCGGGCGCCTCGAGCAGCAGCTTGCACAGTGCGACTCGGCGACGCTCGCCGCCGGACAGGTGCGTGACCGGCGAGTCGCCGGGCGGGCAGCGCAGCGCGTCCATGGCCTGCTCGATCTTGCTGTCGAGCTCCCAACCCTCGGCGTGCTCAATGGTCTCCATGAGGTTGCCCTGCTCGGTGAGCAGCGTGTCGAAGTCGGCGTCGGGCTCGCCCATCGCCGCGCTGACCTCCTCGAAACGGGCGAGAGTGGCGCGCAGGTCCGCGACGGCGTCCTCGACGTTCTCGCGCACAGTTTTGGTCTCGTCCAGCGGTGGCTCCTGCTGCAACAGCCCGACGCTGGCGCCATCGGCTAAGCGCGAGTCGCCGTTGGAAGCCTGGTCCAGACCCGCCATGATCTTCAAGACGCTGGACTTGCCGGCACCGTTGGGCCCGACGACGCCGATCTTCGCGCCCGGCAGGAAAGCCAGCGTGACGTCGTCGAGGATGACCTTGTCGCCGTGGGCCTTGCGGACCTTCTGCATGGTGTAGATGAACTGCGCCACTGGAACTCCTGAGGATTGCTGCGCTGTGCTGAGCGATCCAGTCGAGCCTAGTCAGCATCGGCCCGCGGGGCAGCAGGGCCGGGCGCGACGGACCCGGCCCTGCGCGTACCTCAGCTGCCCACGAGCACCGGCTCGCTGTCGACGGAGGCCTCGTCGTCGTCCTCGTAGACCTCCCCCGTCATCGGGTCGATCCGCGACTCGCCACCGGCCACCGACAGGTAGTGGTCGCTGTCGTCGACCGGCATGCCGGTGCCGTCTGCCTCAACCGTCACGCTCGTGTCGCGGTACACGCGATCGAAGGTGGACACACCGCGAAAGAGGTCGTGGCCGATCCCGAACGCCTCCAGCTCGTAGCTCGTGCGCGGCTGCTCGTTCACGACGTAGTTGCGCGTCGAGCAGCGGCCGTACACCAGCACGGGCTGGCCCTTGTGCAGCGAGGCGAACACGTTCTCGGCGGCACCGCGCCAGCTGGTGACGTTCATGTACAGCGTCGAACCATCGACGAACTTGTCCTGCTCGCGGTCGAAGCGCCGTTGTGTCGACGCCACGCGGAACGTGGTGACCTTGTGGCCATTGGTCGTCACCCGCAACCTCGGCTCGTCGACCACGTTCCCGATGATCGCCATTTCGTTCATGCCTTGTCTCCTCGCTTGTATATCCGGTGTCTCCGGCGCCCCCTCGGGCGTGGACCAAGGCAAGCCGGTGGAGCGCGAATGCGGGGCTCGCGATCTGCCACCTGGGGACGGCGAAGCTCCTTGTGGACAGCGCAAGCCGTAGTTGTCGCCGACGCGTGCTATCGGCGCTCGGCCGGTAGATTCGCCCCCGAGGTCCGGCCCCCGTAGCTCAGTGGATAGAGCACCCGCCTTCTAAGCGGATGGTCGCAGGTTCGAACCCTGCCGGGGGCGCCCCGCAGGTGCGCCCCCGGACACAGGTTGCACCAGTCCGTGCCCGTGCGGTCCAGGCAAATCCCCCAAACCGGTGCACAAACCACCCCTGACCCGTCGCTGGTCTGACAGGCCGTGGGCAGCCCTGCCAAACTCGCACCTCGAGCTTCTACATTTCTCAGGATCGGCCCCCCGCCGACCTGCCTAGAAGCACGCATCCGAGAGGTCATCCCATGACCGCGCTCGCGCCAGCGGAGATTCTCGCCGCCAACACGACATTGAAGAACCGTCCGGACAGACCGGCCAGCTATGTGTTCTCCGGGGTGTCCGGCGACGCACGCCATTCCTTCGGCTATCACGTCGACCCGGACGAACTTCCCGCCGCCGATTACTCGGTGGTCACCAAGCGGGACCGGCAAGGCGCCCGCGTCAACCCCCGGTCGGCATCGGCCTGGGATCTGTCCTTCCACCAGCGAGACATGACTCTTGTAACGAACCGGTTGCTGCAGGCCGCCAAGTCTCGGGACCCGCGGATGGTTGGCGTGCGCGAATTCTGCGGCACCCGCAACGGTCGCGACACCTACCCTTGGGACCTGCACACCAACTCCTGCGAAGGCATCAACTCCTGGGACGACTCGCATCTCTGGCACGTCCACATCTCGTTCTACCGAGACGCCACCGCTAAACAGATCCAGGCCGTCGTCAGTGTCATCTGCGGTAAGAACATGAACCTCCCGCAACGGTTCAAAGCGGTGGGCTCGAAGGCCAAGCGCGCGGTCGCCAAGCCGACGTTCGTCCTGCCGCCCGGGCACTATTACGGGCTGATCACCGGACCGAGCGACTCGCACGGGGGTTACTTCGCCACCGAACGACCGGCAGTCCGCCTGATCCAGCAACGGCTGCAGAAGCTGGGCCACGCGCCGAACACGCCCAGCTGGGCCGATGGCAAGTTCGAGCGACCGACCGCGGTGGCCGTGCAGCGCTGGCAGCAGGCCAAGCACCGACCCGTGACCGGGCGGGTCACGGCCGACGACTGGAAGGCGCTGTTCTGATGCCCGACACGTTCACCACCACCCCGGTCACGATCTCCGCGACCCTCGAGCACGATGCCGAGCTGGCGCTCGAGAACCAATACACGTCGTTCGCCAAGCGCGAGCCGGCCATTCTCACCGGCCTGCTCAGCTCGCCAATCCTCGGCCTGGTCACGCTGCTCGCACCCGGCGATCCCTCGAAGCTCTCTGCGCAGATCACCGCCGGTGCCGTTTCCCTGATCGTTGTCCTGCAGGGCTTCCTCGTGCGCCGCTACGTCCGCCCGACATGGAAGCGGACGACCGGCCGCGACTTCCCTGACCCGGCCACCTACAGCGATGCATTCGACGACGGCACCGGCGTTCAGGCGCCTGCCACGCCGCCGCCCTCGGCACGCACGCTCGACGACCGCGCCGACGAGACCACCGGTGAGATGCTCGGGCAGCATGCGCTGCTGAGCGGTCGACACGAGGCTCCGTCGCTCGAGCCCGGTCCGAGCGAGGCAACGGATCCCGACCTGATCAGATCTCTGCTTCCCACCAGCTAGACCGAGCCTATTGGTACTTCACCACGGCCTGCACCCGGCGATGAATGGTGGCGGGGTGCCACGCAACGCGGCCTTCGCCGTCCGACAGATCACTCCCAGTGAGGGCGCCATCACGCGTTCAGCCGGTACCGCAGCTCCTTCACGCCGTGCACGAAGTTGCTGACCAGATAGGGCGGCTCGCCGAGCCGGAGATCGGGCACCCGGGCCCGGAACTCGCCCACGATCGCCTCCAGTGGGGTCTTGGCCAGCATGTTGCCCAGGCAGAAGGGTGGGACACCTTGCCGTCCCGGTTGCCCGAGGGATAGGCCATGACGACCTTCTCCCCGCCGCCATGTTCGGGGAGGTCCTCCAGCTCGAGCATGACGTGCGAGATCAGAGGCCGGCAACGATCGACGTCTGGGTTGCGATACCGACGACCTCGAGCGGATCGCGGTCACCCCGCACGTCCTCGACCTTCCAGGACACGATCAGGTCGGCCGCCTCGGCCACCCGGCTCGCGCTGCTCGGGCCATCAGACGGAATCGAACGAACATAGCCGGACCCTATGTTCGCGCGTCGGCTAATGTCGCCTGCGTAGGGCTCGCCGCCTCGAAGGGATCTCCCATGACGACCTCGCCCGTCACCAACGCGACCAGCAGCGTCCCCGACACGGTGACGCGGTTACGGGCCACGTTCCGCAGCGGCCGCACGAGGCCGATCACCTGGCGCCTCGAACAGCTTGCAGCCATCGAGCGAATGCTCGCCGAGCGCGAGCAGGACTTCCTCGACGCCCTGGCCGCCGATCTGGGTCGGCCGCCGGTCGACGCCTGGCTGGCCGATCTCGCGCCGGTCAAGGGCGAGTCTGAGTACGCCCGGAAGAAGTTGAGCGGCTGGACGCGCCCGACCAGGGTCTCGGTGCCGCTGGGCGTGCAGCCCGGCAAGGCCTGGTACCAGTACGAGCCGCTGGGCGTAGTGCTGATCATCGGTCCCTGGAACTACCCGATCCACCTCGTGCTGGCCCCGCTCGTGGGCGCGATCGCCGCCGGCAACTGCGCAGTCCTCAAGCCCTCCGAGCACACGCCCACCGTCTCGGCCACCATCAAGCGGCTTGTCGAGGAATACCTCGACACCGATGCGGTCACCGTCGTCGAGGGCGCGGCCGACACCACGCAGCTGCTGCTCGACCAGGCGATGGATCACTGCTTCTTCACCGGCGGCCCCGAGATCGGCAAGCACGTGATGGCCGCGGCGGCCAAGCACCTGACGCCGGTCACCCTCGAACTGGGCGGCAAGAGCCCGACGATCATCGCGGCCGACGCGAACGTGCGGGTGGCCGCCCGTCGGGTCGCGTTCGCGAAGCTGCTGAACTCCGGGCAGACGTGCGTCGCCCCGGACTACGTCCTCGTCGACCGCAGCGTGCGCGACGAGTTCGTGCGCGAGCTGCGCACGGCGTCGACGAAGTTCTCCGGCAGCGCCGAGCCGATGCTGCCGATCGTCAGCCCGCGCCACGCCGCTCGCCTGCAGGCCCTGGTCGAGTCGGCGGGCACATCGGCCGTGCAGGGCGGGCACGTCGACGCCGCGGGCAAGCGGGCCGAGCTGACCGTGCTCGTCGACCCCGACCCGTCCTCCGACCTGATGCGGGAGGAGATCTTCGGGCCCGTGCTGCCGATCGTCACCGTCGACTCGTTGGACGACGCGATCGAGTACGTGCTGCAGGGGCCGAAACCGTTGGCTGTCTACCTGTTCAGCGAGAACCGCGACGACGAGCAGCGCGTGCTGGCCGAGATCAGCAACGGCGGCACGGTGATCAACCACCTCATATACAACCTGCTGGTGCCCGGCCTGCCGTTCGGCGGTGTCGGAAACAGCGGCACGGGCGCCTATCACGGCGTGTGGGGATTCCAGACGTTCAGCCACCGCAAGGCCGTTCTGCGTAAGCCCACGCGGCCCGATCCGTCCATCGCCTACCCGCCGTACAACCGGTTCAAGCTGGCCGTGATGCGCAAGCTGTTCTGATTCGATGGCTCGGATCGTCGCCACCAGGACGCCTACTTCGCGACGGCGCTCGACATCCTGACGAGCGACGGACACGGGGCGCTGCGCATCGGTGCCCTCTGCCGCCGCCTCGGGATGACAACCGGCTCCTTCTACCATTACTTCGGCAGCTTCGACGGCTTCGTCAACGAGCTGCTGGTCTCGTGGGAACGAGAGAAGACGTAGCATCTTCGCCGACGCGCTCGACATCGCCGACACCACTGAGCGTGTGCGGACGCTCAAGGAGCGGGCGCTGGCGCTGCCGCACGAGGCCGAGGCGGCGATCCGTGGCTGGTCGCATGTGAACGAGCAGTGGCGACGGTCCAGCACCGAGTTGACGACGAACGCGTCGAGGCGGTGCGGGTGGTGCTCAACCCGATCGTCAGCGGTGACGCAGCTCCGCAGCTCGCGTCGATGGCCGTGTCGGTCATGGTCGGCTACCGGCAGCGCCACACGCCCGTGGATCTGGACGAGCTGTTCGGCGCACTGAACCTGTTCGAGCAAATTGTGCTGCACCACGCAGTGGCGATGTAGGCGATCAGGCGTCCAGGTCGTCATTGGCGGCGCGAGCGCGGGCCGCGGCGTCACGCATCTCGAACACGTCCGACGCCCACTCACCTACTTCGTGGGTGACCTCGCGGATGGCGCCGCTGACGATCGTAGCGATCCGACCGAGGTGCGAGGCCGCCGATTCGGCTACCACCTGCACGGTGTCCTTCGTGATCTCGCCTCTGCCCACCATGGTTCGTGCCCCTCCGGTTACGCCGCTACGAGGTCGTCTGCCCGCTTCACGATATCGGCGGGGGAGTCGTTCGGGTCGTCCTTGCTGCGGGTGGGCAGGGCAAGGCGGAAGATCTTGGCCCAGGTCGAGCCGATCTGGTGGGAGAAACTGCCGGTGTTGTAGGGCAAGCCGTACTTCTCGCACAGCGCCTGGACCTCGGGGGCGATCTCCGGGTACCGACGGGCCGGGACGTCCGGAAACAGGTGGTGCTCGATCTGATGGCTGAGGTTGCCGCTCATGATGTGGAAGAGCGGGCTGCCGGTGATGTTCGCCGAACCCATCATCTGCCGGACGTACCACTCACCCCGGGTCTCGTTCTCGGTCTCGGCCTCGGAGAAAGTGGCCGTGCCGCTCGGGAAGTGACCGCAGAAGATGATCGAGTACGCCCAGAGGTTGCGCACCAGGTTGGCGGTCGCGTTCGCAGTCAGGGTGGTGACGAACTGCGGCCCGGTCAGCGCCGGGAACAGCACGTAGTCCTTCAGGGTCTGCTTGCCGATCTTGCGCCAGAGTCCCTTGAGCAGCGGGATGTTCTCGCTCATCTTGCGCTTACCGGTGACCAGGTTCTCGGCCTCCAGGTCGTGCACTGCGACCCCGTACTGGAAGAACGTCATGAGCAGGAACGCCCAGAGCGGGTTGCCCAGGTAGTACGGGTTCCACTTCTGACTTGCGTCCATTCGCAGAATGCCGTAACCGACGTCGCGATCCTTGTCGAGGATGTTCGTGAACGTGTGGTGCATGTAGTTGTGCGAGTGCCGCCACTGGTCGGCCGGGCAGGCGGTGTCCCACTCGAACATCTTCGAGTTCAGGGCGGGGTCGCGCATCCAGTCGTACTGGCCGTGCATGACGTTGTGCCCGATCTCCATGTTGTCGAGGATCTTGGAGACGGACAGCGCTGCGGTGCCGAGCAGCCAGAACGGCGGCAGCGCGCTGAGCATCAGCGCGGCGCGGCCACCGACCTCGAACGCCCGCTGGGCTTTGATCACGTTGTAGATGTACTCGCGGTCGTCGGCGCCGAGGCTCTCTACGAGGCGCGCTTTGATCGCGTCGAGCTCGCGGCCGAGTTCCTCGACCTGGCTGTCGGTGAGCGGGATGGTGTTCGTCTTGGTCGTCATGGTGGCTCCTTGACTTAGAGGTTGATAGCGACGTCGCCGACGGCGCGACTGATGCACAGCTGCACCTCGACGTCCGGGTCGCTGTTGATCTCCCCGGTACGGATGTTCTGGACGCAGCCGCTGGTTTTGACTTGCGTGCACGAGAAGCAGATGCCCATTCGGCAGCCGTGCTCGGGCGAGAGCCCGGCGGCCTCCGCCTGTTCGAGCAAGGTCTCGCCGGCGTTCTCGGTGGCCAGGCTGCCGAAGCGGGTCGCTCCCGTGACGTCACCGTTGAGCGGCGCAACGGGCGCCGGTGCGAAATCCTCGGTGTACAGCCGTTCCGCCAGATCGCGTCCCTCGAAGTGCGCGCGGACGGCCGTCATCAGTCCGGGCGGACCGCAAAGGTAGGTGTGCGCGTCGGCGTACCAGGCAGCCACGTCGGCGAGGTGCGACTCCTGGAACAGCCCGTGCAGGTCGCCACCGCTGCGCTCCTGCGTGTAAGCGAGCGCGAGGCGCACATTCGGGTGCGCGGCGGCCAGCTGCTGCAGCTCGTCGAGGTAGGCCACGTGCTGCGGCCCGAAGGCATAGTGCAAGAAGACGATCTCGCCGCGGTAGCCCTCGTCGCACAGCGTGCGCAGCATCGACATCACCGGGGTGATGCCGCTGCCGCCGCTGATGAGCAGGATCTTGTCCGGCCGGGGCGAGGGCAACCGGAACGTGCCGTCGGCTTGGCTGAGGCCGACGACCATGCCTGGCCGGGCCTGCGCGTGCAGGTACTGCGAGACAAGACCGTGGGGGTGCGCCTTAACGGTGAGTTCGAACAGTCCGTCGCTACGGCGCTGCGATGACGCCGGGGAGTAGCAGCGGGTGCGACGCACGCCGTTGATGTCGACCGACACCGACACGAACTGGCCGGCCTGAAACCCCTGCCACTGCCGGGTGGGGCGCAGCGTCAACCGCACACTGTCATTGGTGGGGCGCTCGACGGCGATCACCTCGGCCCGCAGCTCGCGAACAGTGAGCATGGGGTTGACGAGCTCGAGGTAGCGGTCGACGCCGTGCGGCGTGGCCAGCGCCTCGAACATGCTCAAAGGCGAGAAGCGTCGCGGACCGGCAAGCCGGCGTGGGTTGAGCAGGGACACCGCACTCTCCTCTCTTTCAGTGAACAACTGTGCACTACCAGTGTGTCGACGTCCGCGTCGCCATGTCAACGCGACGGGGCGTGACGGCGGGCACGTGGGGCGTAGCCTTCGAGCTGTGAGCGACGC
>NZ_CAXTHK010000021.1:30847-75103 GCF_964244045.1 uncultured Jatrophihabitans sp.
TTGCGGAGCGAGCCGAAGGCGTGGGCTCAGCCAGCCGAACGGAGTGAGGCTGTGAGCGACGCTTGCGGAGCGAGCCGAAGGCGTGGGCTCAGCCAGCCGAACGGAGTGAGGCTGTGACTGAGGGCAGATCACGCGCGGAGCGCAAGGAGCGCACGCGCCAGAAGCTGCTCGATGTCACCCTGCGACTGATATCCGAGCGCAGCTTGTCCAGCATCAGCCTGCGTGAGGTGGCGCGGGACGCCGGCATCGTGCCGACCGCCTTCTACCGACACTACGTCTCGATGGACGCCCTCGGTGTCGACCTTGTGGACGAGTGCATGCGGCCGTTGCGCCAGATGATGCGCGAGGCCCGGCGAGGCCGCACCGCCCACAGCGACATCATCGCCGACACCGTGCAGTCGCTGGCACGTCACGTGAAGTCGCATTCCGATCAGTTCCGGTTCCTGACCCGCGAGCGCTACGGCGGCGTCGGCCCGGTCCGCCGGGCTATCGCCACGGAGCTGCGCATGTTCACCAGCGACCTCACCGTCGACCTCGCGCGATTGACTGCGGGGCTGGACTGGACGGCGGACGACCTCGAGATGGCCGGCGACCTCATGGTCACGACGATGCTCGGCACGGTGCTCAACCTGTTGGAGGTCGACGACCGGCATCCCGAGGACGGCGAGCTGCAACTCAGCCTGGCCGAACGTCAGCTGCGGCTGATCGTGCTCGGCATGGGCGTCTGGCGCAGCAAACCCTGACCGGCCGATCAGCCGCCGTCGATCGGCGGTAAGCCGGCGAGCTCGTCGACGATCTCGGCCAGCTGGAAGTCCTTCTCGGTGACGCCACCGGCGCTGTGCGTCGACAGCTGCACGTCGACGCAGCGCCAGCGCAGCGCGAGATCGGGATGGTGGTCGAGCTCCTCGCACCGCGGCGCCAGCACGGTAACGAAGCGGACGGCAGTCGTGAAGTCGGCGAACTCGATCGAGCGCGTCAGCGCACCCGGCGTCCCGGACCAATCCGTGTGCAGCCGGGCGAGCCGCGCGTCGATCTCGCCCTGGTCCAACACCTGCCGCGTCATTGCATCGCCTCCGCCGCCGTCGTGTAGCTCACCGTAAGCCGTTAGCCTCGAGGCGTGGCTGACCGTCTGGTGTGGATCGATTGCGAGATGACCGGGCTCGATCTTGCGCACGACGCGCTCATCGAGGTGGCGGTGGTGGTGACCGATGCCGACCTGGTACCGGTCGACGACGGCCTGGACGTCATCGTTCACGCTGACGACGACGTGCTCGACGGCATGCTCGCGGTGGTGCGCGAGATGCACGCCCACTCGGGACTCACCGACGAGGTGCGGGCGTCCACCGTGACGTTGGCCGAGGCCGAGAAGCTGGTGCTCGAGTACGTGCAGCAGCACGTCCCGGAGGCCAGGTCGGCACCGCTGTGCGGGAATTCAATAGCCACCGACCGAGGCTTTCTCACCCGCGACATGCCCGAGCTCGACGCCTATCTGCACTACCGGATGATCGACGTCTCGTCACTGAAAGAGCTGGCCAAGCGTTGGTACCCGCGGGTGTATCAGGCACAGCCCAAGAAGGGCCTCGCCCACCGGGCCCTGGCCGACATCCTGGAGAGCATCCGCGAGCTCGCTTACTACCGGTCCACCCTGTTCGTGCCGCAGCCCGGACCCACCCTGGATGAGGCACGATTCGCCGCCGACGCACTCTGAATCGACCGGCCGATACCGACTCGGCGTTCCCGGCGGTGCCGGGTAGACTGATCGCGCTCGGCAGCGTGCTGCCGGCATGGTGGGTGTAGCTCAGCTGGTAGAGCGCTGCGTTGTGGTCGCAGATGTCGCGGGTTCAAGTCCCGTCACTCACCCCAAACCTGATCGATTGCCCCGGCTGCGGCCGGGGCTTTCGTGTACTACGCCCGAATTCGGGGAACGCACAGCCTCGTGGGGTCACAAACCGTCGAGCTCCGGGAATAACTTGAAGTCGAGAGAGTTCTTCTCTTCAACCAGGTTGGATGGAGCTGGGCATGCGTAGAGCGGTCATGGGGGTCACGCCATGACTGCGGTCGCGCCCCCGGTCAATAGCCTGGACGCCCTGACGGGTGCCGCGTCGGCCGCGGTGCCATCTGCACTGCGCGAACGCTGGCCACTACGACGAGTGCTGCGTTGGTCATTCGTCCTCAGCCTCACTGCCTTGTTCGGCGTAGAGATCGCGATCGTCATGCCGTATCTGGTCAGCGCCGCCAACGCCCTCACTGAACCCAATCCCTGGTGGTTGCTGGTCGCGCTCTTGGCAGAGGGCCTGTCGATGGGCGCATTCGCCCGCGTACAGCGTCGGATGCTCTCAGCGGCGGGCCAACGGGTCGGCCTGCGCCCGATGGTGACCCTGACCTACGCAGCGAACGCGCTGTCTGTGACATTCCCCGGCGGCACCGCGTTGTCCTCCGGCTACGTGTTCAAGAGATTGCGCTCCTGGGGAGCGACCGTGCCCGCGGCCGGGTTCACCGTCGTGGCATCCGGGCTACTGAGCTTCGTCGGGTTCGCGATACTCGCCGTTTTCGTCGGCATCTCCGCCGGTGACGACCTGACGAGCTCCCTGCTGGTCGTTGTCGCAGCCATTGTGGTCACCGTCGGCGCCCTTGCGCTTCGGCACCGGGACCCAGCTGCCATGCTGCAGCGAGCAATTCCGGTCGGTCTGAGCCGCGTGAACCGCGTGCTGCGACGGAGTCCCGACGCGGGACTCGCCGTCGCCCAGCGCTTCACACGCGATCTGGTTGCCATCCAGCCCCGCCAGCGCGACTGGTTCGCCGGCCTCGCCTTCGCGGTTGTCAATTGGTCGGCCGACCTCCTGTGCCTGTTGGCGTGCTGCGAGGCCATCGGCGCCGACCGCGCCTCCGTGGCGCTGGTGATGGTCGCCTACGTAGCCGGCATGAGTGCGTCCAGCGTGTCCGTCCTGCCCGGTGGGTTCGGCATCGTCGATGCCGCGATGATCTTTGCCCTGACCAGCGGTGGGGTCAGCACGGTGACGGCCACGGCCGGTGTTGTGCTCTACCGGCTCATCAGTTTCCTGCTGGTCGTCTGCGTCGGCTGGCTGGTGTGGATCACGTCGTGGTTCCTCGAGCGGCGTGCCGGAACAGCGCTCGCGGACGCCGATCCGGCTGCCCTCCCGAGCGCCTCCGACGCGGCCGGCTACTCCAGCGAGCCGGAACGGGCGCCGTGCTAATGTCGTAAATCGGCCCGCTTCGGCGGGCCGGACGCATGACCGGCGCCATTAGCTCAATTGGCAGAGCAGCTGGCTCTTAACCAGCGGGTTCGGGGTTCGAGTCCCTGATGGCGCACCATCCGGGTAGCAAACGAATCGGGCCTCCGTCGGTCAGACGAAGGCCCGATTCACGTTTCGGCAGGCTATGGGACCGGCTCGAACGCTCCCCCGAACGCCGAACCCGAGGTGCAACCATAGACACGCACGTCCCCCGATGTGCGTGGCGCTGGACGATCCCCCCGGACCCGTCCAACAACTGCCTGGACACAGGATCCCCCCCGCTCGTTGCTTTATATCTTCCGCGGAAAGTTTTCTGCTGATCGCGGCGGCCATCGCTGGGCAGCCAGACGTTCGTCTACCCAGCCGGCCGCAGTCGCCCGGTGTTCATCTGTACTGCCTAACGTCCCCGCGGGCGGCCCGGCGGGGGGTGCTGAAGCGAGCGCAGGAGCATCTGAATGAACAGAATTTCGCGTGGTTCGACGACGCGTCCGACGTGCAGCCGAGGGCGACGATTCGTCAGCCTGGCGGCGGTCGCGGTGACGACCACTGCCTCGTTCGCGCTCGCAGCACCTGCCGCGCACGCCGTCACCGGGAGCTTCACCGCCGGCAACGTGGTGGTCTACCGGGTGGGCTCGGGCGGCTCGGCGCTGTCGGCCAACGGAACTGCCGTCTACCTCGACGAATTCGGGTCTGCGGGCGGCTCCCCGGTGCAGTCCGTCCCGCTGCCAACCGCCGCAAACGGAGCGAACAAGCCCTTGGTGGCCAGCGGTAGCGCCGGCTCGGAAGGCCTGCTCAGCCTTTCCGCCGACGGGCGTTACCTCGTAGCGACGGGATACGCAGCCGCGGTAGGGACGGCGGGCCTGTCCTCGTCGGCCGCAGCAAGTGTGCCGCGAACAGTGGCTCGCGTCGACGCTGCGGACAACATCGACACCACGACCGCACTGACCGACTTCGCGGACGCCAACAACCCGCGCAGCGCAACCAGTGCTGATGGCCAAGAGTTCTGGGTCGGCGGTGCGGCCGGCGGCCCGAGGTACGCCGCCCTCGGCGCGTCCACGTCGACGTCGCTTGCGTCCTCGACGTACAAGAACCTGCGCCAGGTGCAAGACGTAGGCGGCCAGCTGTACACCTCGGCCGACCCGACCAAGGCCGGGGTCACGGTGGCGACGGTGGGCACCGGCCTGCCGACATCGGGCAACCAGGTGATCACCAACCTGATCCCCTACCCGTCGAACAGCAGTCCGTACGGTTACGCGCTACTGACGTTGGGCAGCGGCACCGCCCCGGACACGATCTACGTCGCCGACAACGGCCTCGGCATCATCCAGAAATATGGGCTTGTCTCGGGTTCGTGGCAGGCGCGGGGTTCCATCGCGCTGAGCGGGGCCGACGGTCTGACCGCCAACGACGTGAACGGGGTGGTGACTGTGTACGCCACGACGGCGACCGGCTTGTACTCGGTCACCGACACCAGCGGCGCCGGCGGAACCCTAAGCGGAAGCACCTCGCTGATCGCCAGCGCGCCGGCCAACGAAGCGTTTCGCGGGGTCGCCTTCGCACCCGGCACCGTCATCGGGTCGGGCGGAACCCCACCGCCTGCCACGCCGCCCTCGGTCACGGCTGCCGACGCGGGTCTGCCCGCTGCCCTCGGTGACCCGACTGTACCGAGCACAACACTGAACCTCGTAGACGCCGCTTATGACCCGGGCCAGTTGACGGTGACCGCAACCTCGTCGAACCAATCGGTGGCCAGCGACAACGGCATCACCATCTCGGGAACCGGAGCCACCCGCACGCTGAGCGTCTCGTCGGCGGGCGCCGTCGGCAACGCGACCATCACCGTCAAGGTCGCGGCGCCGGACGGTACGTCCGGTAGCACCCAGATCCGCTTCGCAGTCTCAGACAAAATCGGTCAGCCGACCGCCCGCTACTACTCCGGGGCGGGCAACGCCTCAGCGGCGGTCGACGTCGGCGGCGGTTACGCCGTGGTCGCGGACGACGAGAACAACGTGCTGCGCCTGTACCGTCTCGACACCTCCGGACCTCCCGTCAAGACGTTCGACTTCTCCTCCCTGTTCCCGTTCGGCACTGCCGAGATCGACCTCGAGACAGCGGCCCGGCGCGGCAACGTCATCTACTGGGGCGGCTCGATGAGCAACACCTCCAGCGGCAATCTCGCGCCCTCCCGCAGCACACTTTTCGCCACGACCATTACCGGCAGCGGCGCCGCCACCAGCCTGACCTACACGGGCAGCTACACCCGGCTGCAGGCCGACCTCATCGCCTGGGACCACGCAAATGGCACCGGGTTGGGCGCCGACTACCTCGGCCTCGGCGCCTCAGCCGCGGCGGGCGTCGACGGCCATCAGAGCAACGCGCTGAACGTCGAAGGCATGGAGTTCGCAGGCAGCAGCGGCACCGCCTACCTGTCTTTCCGCGCGCCGCTCGAACCCACGGACGACCGTCACCTGGCATTGGTCGTGCCGCTGACCAATATCGACGCCATCACATCAGCGGGTAACCCCGGCACCGTGCACGCCACCTTCGGGGCCCCCATTTTTCTCGACCTGGGCGGCCTTGGCGTCCGTGACATCAAGCAGAACGCCGACGGGCAGTACTTGATCATCGCCGGTACGGCCGACGACACGAACTCATCCTTTGTGCTCTACAAGTGGGACGGCAATCCGGCAGACGACCCGCAGCCGACCGGCACGACGTTGCCGCAGCTGCCATCAGCGACCAACCCGGGCAGCTGGGAAACGATCGTCGCCGTACCCAGCCCGCTCGACAGCGGTGCGTCCGTAGAGCTGATCCAGGATGACGGCTCGGTCGTCTGGTACAACGACGGGCTGACCTCGAAGACCGGCCTGATCCCGTCGCTGCAGAAGTCGGTCGGTGTCACGTTCGGCTACGTCCCGCCGGCCTTGCGGGCCTCCGATACCAGCATCACGGCCGACACTGCGTCCTCGGCGGCCGGACAGACAGTCACCTACACGGCGACGGTTGCCCCCGCCACGGGACGCGGCACGCCGACCGGCACGGTCGACTTCACCGACAGCGGCTCGGACATCACCGGTTGCGACCAGCAGCCGGTGAGCGCCGGAACCGCGACCTGCAGCGTCACCTACAGTGCCAGCGGCGCGCATTCCATCAGTGCCGCGTACAGCGGCGACCAGGTCTTCGCGCCGTCCATCTCGAGCACGATCACTCACAACGTCTCCGCCGCGGCACTCGACAATCTGGTCGTCTCGCCGGCCGTGGCCCAACTCGTCGCCGGCGGATCGCAGACGTTCAGCGCCGAGGGCCACGACAGGTACGGCAACGACATCGGTGACGTCACGGGGGCCGCCGCCTTCACGATCACCCCGACGAGCACTGGCTCGTCGGCCGGTGCTAACTGCACCGGCAGCTCGTGCACGGCAACCACGGCCGGGACGTACACGATCGCAGCCACCGACGGCGCAGCCAGCGGCTCCGCTCAGCTCAACGTCTCGCCCGCCGCGGTCGCGTCCCTCACGTTGACGCCGGCTGCGACCTCGACGCCGGCCGGTGTCGCCGTCACCTACACCGCCGCCGGTTCGGACAGCTATGGAAACCCGGTGGGCGACGAGACCAACGCCGCGACGTTCGTCCTCACCCCGTCCGGTGGCGGAGGCGGGACCAGCTGCGCAGCGAACGCCTGCTCGACGACCACCGCCGGCACGTTCACCGTCACCGCCTCGGTGGCAACGGCCACCGGGTCCGCGACCGGGAGTGCGAGTCTGACGGTCACGCCCGGACCGGTTACCGCCCTGACCCTCAACCCGGCGACCGCTCAGGTCGCCGCCGGGCAATCCCAGACCTACGCCGCAACCGGCGCCGACCAGTACGGCAACCCGGTGGGTGACGTCACCGCACAGACCACATTCACTATCGACGGGGCGGGCACCTGCTCCGGGCCGACCTGCACCGCGCCCGACGCCGGAGTGCACACTGTCACCGGTCAGGACGGTACGGTCAGCGGCACGGCCACCCTGACGGCCACGAGCCCCACCCCGCCACCGAAGCCGGCCGTCACGGCGGTGAGCCCGACGAGCGGCCCGACCACCGGCGGGACGACCGTGACAGTCACCGGCACCGGCTTTACCGGCGCCACCGCTGTGCTGTTCGGAAGCGTCTCGGCTACGAGCTTCACCGTGGTCTCCGACACTCAGCTCACCGCAGCATCGCCAGCCCAAGCGGCCGGGGCGCACAACATCTTCGTCACCACCGCCGGCGGTAAGAGCGCGACGGTGACCGCTGACCGCTTCACCTACGTCAAGCCGAGTCGGCCAAGCGTGTCGTCGATCGCGCCGAACCACGGCATCGAGAGCGGCGGTACGACAATCACCGTCACAGGCAAGTCTTTCGACGCCGGCACGACGGTCAGCTTCGGCACCGTTGCGGCGCCCGATGTGACGGTGCTGTCCAGCACCCAGCTGCGCGTCGTCAGCCCGGCGCAGACTCCCGGCACCTACGACCTCAAGGTCACCACAGCCGGCGGTACCAGCGGCGCCGTCGCGGGCGACCGGTTCACGTTCACGCCGCGGACCCCGGCCATTTCCTCGGTGACGCCGGCGACCGGGACGTCGCTCGGCGGCACGAAGGTGACCGTCACCGGTAGCGGGTTCAGCAACACCACCGAGGTCGATTTCGGCACCGCTGCAGGGACCGGGGTGAACGTGCTCAGTGACACCAAGCTCACCGTCGTTTCCCCGCAGCACGCCGGAGGCGCAGTCAGCATCGCCGTCGTCACCACCACCGGCACCTCTGCCAGCGGTTCGACAGACACGTTCACCTACGTCGTGCCTGCTCCGACCGTCCTATCGGTCAACCCTGCTTCCGGGCCGACGACCGGCGGCACAACGGTCACGATCACCGGGACGGCCTTCAGCGCAGCCACGCAGGTCCGCTTCGGCAACCTGGCTGCCACCTCATTCACTGTTGTTTCGGACACCACGATCACGGCGACGTCGCCGGCCCAGGCGAGCGGAACGCGCACCATCTACGTCGTCACGGCCCAGGGCGCCAGCCGCTCCGGCTCGTCGAGCGCGTTCACGTACAAGTCAACTGCTCCGGCCGTCTCGTCCGTGTCGCCGGCGTCAGGCACTGCGCGCGGCGGGACGGCGGTGACGATCACCGGAGTGCGTTTCAGCGCAGCCACGCAGGTGCTGTTCGGGGCTGTTGCTGCGACGAGCTTCACGGTCGACTCGGACACCCAGATCACCGCGGTCACGCCGGCAGAACCTGCAGCCAAGCACTCGGTGACGGTGACGGGACCCGGCGGCAGCAGCCCGACGAACAGCAAGGTGTCCTACACGTTCACCTGACCGCGAGCGGCTCCGCCGTGCCGGACACTGCAGGTATGAGCGATGACGAACAACTGGTCCGGCACGTCGAGTCCCATCTCGTCGCCGAGGTCGCCGGTCCGGCCACCCTCGCCATCGAGGTAAGCGTTGCCGACGCCGACCCGGCGACCGTCGACGAACTGCTCGAGGTGCGACTGGACGGCGTCCGCATCCGGGCCGACGCGCTGCCGGCGACCGCGGGCGGGCGGGTGCATCGGGTGCAAGCCGGCGAGGGCCGATTGACCGTCGACTACCGGGCCACGGTCGCCGGCCGCGCAGCGCCGCCGATCGCGAGCCCCAGCGACCGGCTGCAGTTCCTGCGCCCGAGCCGCTACGCCGAGTCCGACCGCCTGGAGGCCGTAGCCCGCGCCGAGTTCGCGGGGATTACCGACCACCGCGACCTGCTGGACGCCGTCTCGTCGTGGGTCGGGGCCCGCCTGGAGTACGTGCCCGGCAGCAGCCAGGCCACCGACGGCGCGGTCGACACCATGCTCGAGCGCCGTGGCGTGTGTCGCGATTACGCCCACCTGGTCACCGCCCTGTTGCGCGCCCGGGACGTGCCGGCTCGGTTGGCCGCGGTCTACGCCCCGGGCCTGGACCCGATGGACTTCCATGCCGTTGTCGAGGCAGCTCTGGACGACCGGTGGTACGTCGTCGACGCCACGCTGCTAGCGCCGCGTCGCGGGCTCGTCCGCATCGCCACCGGCCGCGACGCCGCCGACACCGCGTTCCTGTCGAACTACGGCGCGCCGGTCGAGCTGCTCGAGATCTCGGTCTCGGCATGGACTGATGGTTCGTTGCCGAGCGACGACATCAACGAGCTGGTCGCGTTGGGTTGATCGTCGGGCTGGGCGCGGCAAGCTGCTCGGCCAGCGCGCGTAGCGCCCGCCCGCGGTGACTGATCTCGTCCTTGTCCGAAGGCTCGAGTTCCGCGCTCGTCTGTTCGTACCCGTCGGGTACGAAGATTGGGTCATAGCCGAAACCGTTGCTACCCCGCGGTTGCCGCACGAGCCGCCCAGTCATCCGGCCGTCGGTGACGATCTCACCCGCCTCGTAGACGTAGGCCACCGCACAGGCGAACGCCGCACCGAGCCGCTCGTCGGGCACGTCGCCGAGCTGATCCAGGACAAGACGTAGGTTCGCCTCGTCGTCGCCATGGGCGCCGGCCCATCGTGCCGACAGCACCCCGGGCATGCCGTTCAAGGCGTCGACGGTCAGACCGGAATCGTCGGCCACGGTGGGCAAACCGGTCTGCTGGAAGCCCTCGCGAGCCTTGATCAGCGCGTTGTCAGCAAAGGTGGCACCGGACTCGGGTACCTCAGGGTATGGCGTGACGTCGTCGAGACCGACGACCTCGAGCTCGGGCAGAGCCGGCGCGAGTATGCGGCGCAGCTCGGCCAGCTTCTTGGCGTTGCGGCTGGCCAGCAAGACGCGCAAGACCTACCGTCCCAGTGCCTCGGCCTGCAGCCGGGAGAGTTCGGCACAACCACCGACCGCGAGGTCGAGCAGCGCGTCGAGCTCGTCACGACGGAACGGGACGCCCTCGGCGGTGCCCTGCACCTCGACGAAGTCCCCCGTACCGGTGACGACGACGTTCATGTCGGTCTCGGCGCGGGCGTCCTCGAGGTACATGAGGTCGAGGCGCGGCTCGCCGTCGATGACGCCCACCGACACCGCCGACACGGTGTTGATCAGCGGTTCGGGCCGGGCGAGCGAGCCCTTCTCGCGCAACCAGGACACCGCGTCGGAGAGTGCGACGTAGGCCCCGGTGATGGCGGCGGTGCGCGTGCCGCCGTCGGCCTGCAGCACGTCGCAGTCGATCGAGATCGAGTTCTCGCCGAGCGCGGACAGGTCGATGGCCGCCCGCAGCGATCGGCCGATCAACCGCGAGATCTCGTGCGTCCGTCCACCGATCTTGCCCTTGACCGACTCGCGGTCGTTGCGGGTCGACGTGGCGCGCGGCAGCATCGCGTATTCGGCGGTGACCCAGCCCAGGCCGCTGCCCTTGCGCCAGCGCGGGACGCCCTGCTGCACCGACGCCGCGCACAGCACCTTGGTGTCGCCGAATTCGACCAGCGCTGAGCCCTCGGCGAACTTCTGCCAGTCGCGGGTGATGGAGACAGGGCGGAGCTGATCGGCTTCACGGCCGTCGGGACGAGGCATACCTGGCAGCGTAACGACGGGCGTACCAGCGCCGTGCACGTGCCGTGCCAGTGCCTCCAGGCACAGTTGTCGTATGACCAAAAACGCCATTGAAGCCGAGGGGCTCACCAAGCGCTTCGGCAAGGGATCCACCGCCACCCAAGCCCTCGCCGGCATCGACCTCGTCGCCCGGGAGGGCAGCGTCCTCGGTGTGCTGGGGCCCAACGGCGCAGGCAAGACCACCGCGGTGCGCATCCTCGCCACCCTGCTGCAGGCCGACTCCGGTTCGGCCCGGGTCGCCGGGCACGACGTGGCCACCGACCCGGTGAAGGTTCGGCAGTCGATCGGGCTCACCGGACAGTTCGCGAGCGTCGACGAGGACCTCACCGGCCTGCAGAACCTGCGCATGATCGGCCAGCTGCTCGACCTGCGTTCGGCCGAGGCCACCCGCCGTGCCCGCGAGCTGCTCGAGTGGTTCGAACTCGGCGACGCCGCCGATCGCGTCGCCAAAACCTACTCCGGGGGGATGCGCCGGCGCCTCGACCTCGCCGCCTCGCTCGTCGGCCGGCCGGCCGTCGTCTTCCTGGACGAACCCACCACCGGCCTCGACCCGTCGAAGCGCGAGGCGATGTGGGACGTCGTCCGCAACCTCGTCACCGAGGGCTCGACGGTGCTGCTCACCACCCAGTACCTGGACGAGGCCGACGCGCTGGCCGACGAGATCTCGGTCATCGATCACGGCCGGGTCATCGCCCACGACACGCCCCTCGGCCTCAAGCGCGTCGTCGGTGGTCAGCGGCTCACCGTCCGCCCCACCGATCCCGGGCGCCTACCCGAGGTCGGCCAATTGCTCGAATCCATCGTCGGCGTTACCGCCGAGCCCGACGGTCGCGACACGTTGTCGGTGCCTGTGACCGACGACCACGCCCTGCCGACCGCGGTGGCCGCCCTGCACACCGCCGGCATAGCCGTCACCGAACTGTCCCTGCACCTGCCGACCCTGGACGAGGTGTTCTTCACCCTCACGGGCCGGCCCGACACCACCCACAGCGAAAGCGAGACCGCCGCATGAGCACCACCCTCACTGCTCCCTCGCCGCGGACGATGCCCGCCGCGGCCGACACCACCGCACCGCCCCGGTTCCGAACCCTTCGGCACGTCCTCGTCCTGGCCAAGCGCAACCTGATCAAGACAGCGCGCACCCCCGAGCAGCTCATCGACGTGACGCTGCAGCCGGTGATCTTCCTGCTGCTGTTCACCTACGTGTTCGGCGGCGCGATCAGCAACGGCTCCCAACACGACTACCTGCAGTTCCTGCTACCCGGCCTGATCGGTCAGCAGGTGGCCCTGGGCAGCATCGCCCTGGGCCAGAACCTCAACGCCGACATCGAGAAGGGCATCTTCGACCGGTTCAGGTCGCTGCCCATCGCCCGATCGGCGCCGCTAATCGGCGCCGTGCTCGCCGACTTCTTCCGCTACCTGATCCTGCTTGGTGTCTTCATCGGCTTTGGGTACATCATCGGCTTCCGGGTCATCACCGGCCCGCTGCAGGCGCTCGCCGCCGTCGGGCTCGTCCTGGCGTTCGCGCTCTGCTTCTGCTGGGTCTCGGTCTGGGTGGGGATGATGGTCCGCACCCCGGGCTCGGTGCAGGGCATCATGTTCCTGCTCGTCCTGCCGCTGTCCTTCGGCAGCAACACCTTCGTGTCGACGTCGACGATGCCCGGCTGGCTGCAGGCGTTCGTCAAGGTCAACCCGATCTCGCACCTCGTCGGCACCGTCCGCGGCCTGATGCTCGGTGGGCCGGTGGGTCACAACCTGGCCTGGACGTTCGGTTGGATGGCCGGTCTGCTGGCCGTGTTCGTGCCGCTGGCATTGCATGCCTACCGCAGGCGCGCCTGATCGGGGTCAGGAATACAGGCCAGGCGTCGCGAAGAAGCTGTCGAGGTCCCTGACGTCGGCCCGCGCCTGCTTGATCTGTTTCGCGGTGAGCCCGGTGTCCGGGAAAGAGCTGAGTTGGGCGAGCTCCGCGACCTGCGTCGGGTAGGCCTTCGCGGTCTTCAGCTGCTGCTCGGCGTTCAGGAAGTAGTAGTTCATCCCGGCCGCGTCGACCTTCGAGCCGCGCAACCAGTACAGCTGCGCCGGACCGTAGTGCGGGTACTGCGGCGTGCCGGCCACCGTCGGGTGCACCTGCAGCCCGCACACGCTCACCGACACAGCCAACCGGTGGATGCGGGAGGTGTTGGCGACAATGGTGTCGATCGCCGCCGAATGCCGGCACGCGCCACCGGTAGCGCCGTTGAAGTTCAACCATTCGACGCTGGCGGAGGCGTAGGCGCCGCGCGCGACGGCCACCGTTCGGAGCGGTCCTCCGCCGCCGTAGCCCGACTTCGTTCGCTTGGCGTGCGTCAGCACGGCACCGTTGCCCTTGATCGCGTCCACGCCCGGATACCCGGACACCGTGCAGGTGTGCGAGGTGACGTTGCGATAGATCAACGCCAACCAGCTGTGGCCCGCGCCGCCCTGGGTATAGCTGCGCGTCACGGCGAGTGAGTGGTTGCCGCACCGTGCGACAGCAAGCGCGGGGGCCGCGGACGCCGTGTTGGCGATACCGACGAGACCGGTGGCGCACACGGCGCCTGCGAACGCGAGCACGGCAGGTCGGATCACAACAGCCTTCATCTGCACCCCTAGCTTCGACCGGCGGTCGCCGATACCAGACGACACCGCACTCAGTGCATTGGCGCAAGCACGGTGGTGCTGGAGTCCTGCTCGCTGTCAGCACCTACTCAGGCCGGCGGTCAAGCCTGCAATCGATGGAACCGGCTGGCGTGGAAGACCAACGGCCGCACATCACCGTCGGCGTCGAGGTCATGCACGGCCAGCACGACGATGTCGTGGTCGCCGGCACGCACCTGCTGCTCGATGCTCGTGTCCAGCCAGGCACTGGCGCCGTCGAGCAGAACGGCACCGTCGGTAGTTGTCCGCCAGTCCAGGCCGGCGAAACGATCGACCCCGCGTGTGCCCAGCTGTCGGCCGGCCCGTTCTTGACCGGCCGACAGGATGCTCACTCCCAATCGGGGAGCCCCCCGCAGCACAGCCCAGGTGCGGGATCCGTGGGCGACACGGATCGACACGAGCGCCGGCTCCAGCGAAACCGACGTGAACGAGCTGGCCGAGATACCGATCGGGTCGCCGTCGACCAGTGCCGCGACCACCGTCACCCCGGAGGGAAAAGCACCGAAGACCGCGCGCAGCCGCAGGGGATCGAAGACGTTGATTTTCGTCATGCGTCACCAATCAGCCTGCCGGGACCCAGCCCAGCAACGGGGCAACCGTGCTCGCAAGGTCCCCGAGCAGGCGGACGTTCGCCCCCAGGTCGAAGGCCGGCGGCAGGAATAGCACGATCTCGTCGGCCACCGAGAGCCCCGGATCGGCCAGGACAGCATGCGCGACCTCGTCCGGCTCGCCGTGATAGACCGGGCTCATCACGATGCCGGCCGGCAGGTCGGCCGAGAGGGTGGGCGCGAGAGCGCCGCTCGGCCGGGAGGCCGCCGGTCCGTGGGTTCGACGTTCCAGGTCGTAGGCGGCGTAGGTCTCGCGCAGCTGCGGCGTTGGGCCGGGCAGGACGGACGCCGCGACGGCCACCGGTGGCGCTTGGGTGCCGTGCGCGGTAGCCCAGGCGGCCCGGTACTCACCGATCACGTGGGCCTGGTGCTCGGGAAAGGATCGTCCCTCGGGCACGTCGTGCAAGATCGTGCCGGTGATGAGCCGTAGACCCTGCCGGGCGGCCGTGACTGCCGAGGCGACGCTGCCCGACCCGTACCAGATCCGATCGCGCAGACCCGGGCTGTGCGGGGTCACCCTCAGCTCTGTGCCGACGGGCGGGCCGCCGATCCCCTTCTGAGTCGTGACCGTGTGGATGGGCTCGCCGGCGACCCCGGTCAGGAAACGGGCCAGCCGACGTTGCCCCTCGGTGCGGGCGTCGGTGTCGACGCCGCCGAAGACGTCGTCCCAGATGTCGGTGCCGCTGGAGAACGCGAGCTGCAAGCGGCCCCCGGTCAGCAGGTCGGCGGTGCCGGCGGCCTCGGCCAGCAAGATCGGCTCCTGGAACCGCGCCGGGATCACGGCGCTACCGAGGGTGATGCGCGAAGTGTGCTGCCCGGCGGCGGCGAAGAACGGGATCGGCGAGGACAGGTAGTTGTCGAAGTGCCGCTGGTAGGCCCATCCGGACTGGTAACCGAGAGCCTCGGCGGCCTGGAACAGTTCAATGCCTTCACGCAGGCCCCGGCCTGCCTCGCCGGTGGGAAACGACACCCTGGTGTTGAACCCGAGGCTCGTCTTCGCTCGACGGCCGCCGGGCGGTTGCGAGTCATCAGCGGTCGTTGCCGGTTCAGGGTTCGTCAGGGTCGTCATCTCGTCCTCCGGTTGCTCGGGTCAGGTGGGGGTGTCGGGTCCAGGCGGCGACCAGCGCCGCGTACGGCCCCGGTTCGCCGACCAACGTGCTGTGCGGCCCGGTCTGCACGATGCGGCCGTCATCGAAGACGAGCACCCGGTCGGCAGTCGCGGCGGTCATCATCCGATGTGCGATCGAGATGGTGGTGCGCCCGCGGGTGAGCACCGCCAGCGCGTCCTGCACCGCGACATCGGTTGCCGGGTCCACGCCGGATGTCGCCTCGTCGAGCAGGAGCAGATCGGGGTCGACGAGGGCGGTACGGGCCAGCGCGACGAGCTGCCGTTCGCCGACCGACAGTCGCTCGCCGCGCAGCCCGACCTCGGTTGCCAGGCCGTCCGGCAGGCTCGCCAGCCAACTACGCAGCCCTAGCGAATCGAGCGCACGGACGAGATCGACCTTGGCCGCGCCGGGAACGCCCAGCGCGATGTTGTCCCCGATCGTTGTGTCGAACAGGAACGGGTCCTGCGGGACGATCACCACCCGGCCGGCTAGCGCGGCGTCCGCGAGCCGGTCGAGCGGGACGCCGTTGAGCAGCACCCGGCCGGCCGCAACCTCGACCCGCCGAGTGATCAACTTCGCGAAGGTCGACTTCCCCGAGCCGGTGCGACCGACGATCGCCACGTGTTCACCGGGCCCGATGTTAATCTCGACGTCGCGCAGGACCAGCGGGCCGGCGCCGTACCGTGCGCTCGCCCGCTCGACGCGAACCGCGACCGGGCCCGCCGGCAGCAGCGCTGGAGCGTCGACCTGCGCCCGGGGGGTCAGCACCAGTTCGAGCGCCCGCCGCCACCCGGTCAGCGCATTCTGCGCCTCGCCCAGGCTCTGCACGAGGAATTGCAGCGGTCGGACGAAGAACGTCACCAGGAACACCATCGCGACGACCTGGCCTGCGCTCAGTCGTGGACGCGCGGGATCGCCGAGCAAGGCCCACCACACGCCGCCGAGCAGGACTACCAACGTCATGCTCGAGATGGCGACCTCGCCGAGGGAGGTGTTCGCGTGCAGTGGTGTCAGCGTGCGCAGCAGGCTGTCGCGGGCGCGGTCGACGGCCGTGTGGAGCTTGCCGCGAGCGCGCTCGGCGGTGCCGGTGGCGCGAACCACCGGGGCGCCGATCACCGACTCGGCGACCGCGCCCTGCAATCGCGACAGCTCGCGCCGCGCTTGGTCGTAGCGCCGCGCGATCACCCGCTGGACACCTGCCATGGTGACGACCAGGACCCCGGCCAGCACGATGACCGGCGTGGCGAGCAGCCAGCTGTACGCGAACAGCACCGCCGTCGCAATCGCCAGCTGCGCCCCGTTGACCATGAACTGCAGGCCGCCGCCCTGCAGGAAGGTCGTGACCTGGTCGACGTCACTCGTCAGCCGGGCGACGAGATCGGCGCTCGGTGTCCGATCCGCAGTCGTGGCGGGCATGTCGTGGATGCGACGCAACCCGGCCCGCCGCAGGCCCGCCAACGCGCGTTCGACGCGGTCCTGCAGGCGGCGGTTCAGCAGCACCGACGACACCCCGGCTGCCAATACCGCCGCCGCGCCGATCGCGACTGCGAGGCGCACGCTGTGCGTGGTGAGCCCGGCGTCGATCGCGTGCTGGACTGTCAGTGGCGCGACGATGCGGCCCGCGCCGGCGATAAGGGCCAGGACAACGGTGACCAGCAGTCCCTCGCGCAGCTCGGGGGTGACGCGAACGGCCGCGCCCACGAGCGCCCGTGGCCCGAGCGAGCCGAGATAGGCCAGTCCGTTCGCAGCGAGCGGTGGTTCAGGACGCGTGAGAGCGCTCGGCATCGGCCACCTCCCCGCCGCGCTCGTAGGCCGTGACGAGCCGGCGGTAACCGTGGTCGGCCAGCAGCTCGTCGTGCGTTCCGCAGGCCGCGATCCGGCCGTCGACCAGCAGCACGACGCGGTCGGCGCGGGCCGCAGCTCGCGGCCGGTTCGTCGCTAGCAGCAGCGTCGTCGCGCGCAGGGCCGCCGACCCCTCGATCAGCCCGTCGAGCACCTGCCGCTCCACTCGGGGGTCGAGCGCTGAGGTCGCGTCGTCGAGCACGAGCAATGCCGGCTCGCGCAGGATTGCGCGAGCCAGACAGATCCGCTGGCGCTGCCCACCGGACAGCGTTGCGCCCCGCTCCCCCACCACCGTCTCGAGCCCGTCGGGCAGCGCGCCGATGATCTCCTCGGCCGCCGCCAGCCGCAGCGCCCGCCAGAGCTCGGCCTCGTCGTAGTCGCGCCGGTGCCGCGGATGGCCGGACAGGCACAGGTTGTCGCGTATCGACTCGCCGAACAGGAACGGGTGCTGGCCGACGACCGCCACATGCTCGGCCACGATGCCCGCAGCGAGCTCACGCACGTCCATTCCGTCGAACAGCACGACGCCGTCCGACGCTCGCGCCTGGCCGGCGACGAGCTCGAGCAGCGTCGTCTTGCCCGAACCCACCGCGCCGACGACGACGGTCAGGCTGCCTGGCTCGAGCACGAGGTCCGCGTCGCGCAGCAGCAGCCGCCCCTGCCTGCTCACCCCCGCGCCGCGCAGCTCGACACGCAGCGCCGACTTCGTACGCAGGACACGCTGCCCGACGCGCTCCGTGCCGGGGTCGCCGACCACCGCGTCGCCCACCACCGCGTCGGCGTCACCGACTACCGCGTCGATGCGCTCAGCGCCGGCGCGCGACATCGGCAGCATCGACAGGAAGCGGCTGATAACGCTGAGCGGTATCGACGCGGTGATCAGCAGATAGACCACGCCGACGAGGTCCCCGACGCTCAATCCGCCGGTCTCGACGCGAGGGGCGCCCACCGCCAGTGTGGCCAGGATGGCAACGGTCGGCAGCAATTCGAGCAACGGGTCGAACACCGACGAGATGCGGGCCAAGCGCATGTCTGCGACGCGCAGCCGCTCCACCGCCGGCGCGAACCGTTCGTCCTGCCCGTCGACCAGCCCGAGACTGCGCACGACTGCGCCCCCTTCGATCGACTCGTGCGCGATCGCGCCCAACGAGCCGCGGGCGGCCTGCGCGAGCTGCGCCCGCGGGGCAAGCAATCGCTGGTAGACGACGTTCACACCGAGCACGAGCGCGACGAGCACCACGCCGAGCAGACCGAGCCACGCGTCGCGCCAGAAAAGCTCGGCCAACGCGAGCAGCAGCATGAAGACCATGCCTGCCGCGAAGTAGGCGTACTGCATCGGTGACCACATCGCGTCGACATCGGACATCGCATGCGCAAGCAGGGTGCCGGGCGAGCGGCTCCGGTGCCAATCAGCGTCGAAGGACAGAAATCTGCTCACGACCGAGCGCCGGGTACGGGCCTGCGCTCGGTACTGCACGCGGCCAGTGGCCACCCCCCGGATGAAGATGGTGCTGGCCCGGACAGCAGAGATGCCGGCGATCAACAGGGCACTCGCCCACCAGACGCCGGCGGACACCCGGCGGCCGTCGAGTGCCGGAACGACAAGGTGGTCGGTGGCCCAGCCGATCGCGGCCGCACCGAAGACCATGGTGGCCCCGTTCAGCAGCCCGCTGAGCGTGGCGACGAAGGCCGGCGCCGGGTGCGCCCGCGCGCCGGCGAACTGCACGGCAAGCGCGGAGGTTCGACGGACGTCAGCAGGCATCGGTCACTGACACCGGACGGCTGTGCACGAGGTGGAACATTGCTGCCTTTCAGCCGGTCGGAGCCCAGCCGAGGTTGGGCGCGACGTGCGCCACGACATCCCGAAGGATCTGTTTGTTCTGTGCGGGCCCGAAGCCGGGTGGGAGGAAAAGGATGAGCTCGTCGGCGGCCTGCAATCCCACGTCGTCGATAACTGCCTTGGTGACCTCCTCAGGAGTGCCGCGGATGACCGGCGGGAAGCGCACTCCGGCCAGTGCGGGATTCGCGCTCGGGATCAACGCGCCTTGTGGCCGGCTCGAGGCTGGCCCGTTCTGCTGCCGATCCAGGTCGTACGCCTCGTACCTGGCGAGGTCGTCCTCGGTCGTGCCCGGGAGCAGGAACGCGGGAACGGCCACCGGAGGTGCATCCCGGTCGTGGACGTCCCGGTAGGTCCTGCGGTACTCGCTGATGAGACGGGCCTGATAGTGCGCGAAGGTCTCCTCGGTCGGCTCGGTCTGGGCCGCAGTGATCAGCCGCAGGCCCTGCTGGGCAGCCAGGACTGCTGAACCGACGTGACCGGAGCCATACCACATCCGAGAACGCAGGGTCGGGCTGTACGGCGTGGCCCGTAGATGGGTACCGACGGGCGGGGCGCCGAGAAGTTCTTCGTCGACGGTGTGTAGCACGTCGCCATCGATCGCCGCGAGGAACTTCGCCAGCCGCCGCTGCCCCTCAGCACGCCCGGTGAGCCCGGTGGGGCCGAGCCCGAAAACCGCGTCCCAGGCGTTGCCGCCGCTACTGACCGCCAGTTGGAGCCGCTCTCCCACGAGCAGGTCCGTCGTCGCGGCGGCCTCGGCGAAGAGCACCGGTTCCTGATAGCGCAGCGGGATGACCGCGCTGCCGAGCGTGATGCGCGAGGTGTGCTGGCCGACGGCGGCGAAAAACGGCAACGGAGCCGACAGGTAGCTGTCGAAGTGGCGCTGATAGGCCCAACCACGTTGGATGCCGAGATCCTCGGCGAAGCGGAAGAGCTCGATGCCGTCGCGCAGGCCGGCAGCAGGTCCGGCATCGGAGGTGAACGACACCCGGGTGATGAAACCCAGTGTCGGTGGCCTCAGCCCGTTGCTCGTCACCCGGTCAGGCTGCGGAGTCATCGACCGTGGCGCGCAGCAGAGCCGACACCGAGCGTTGGGACTCGAGATGCCGGGCGTTGAGCAGGTGTTGAAGCCGTTCGTTGTACGGGGCGGCGACGTCGTGCTTGCGGGCCAGCAACACGATCTCGCCGTGCAGGAAGTCGACCTCGTTGGAGACTCCGCGCTCGAAGCTCTGCCAGGTCGAGGACCCGCGCCGGTCCTGACCCTCGACAGGCTGGATGTCAAGGGTGTGCCCGTGGTAATCGAGTTGGCCGCCAGGAGGCAGGGGGACGCCCGCCGCGGCGAGAACCGCTGCCGCCTCGTCGCGGATAGCCGCCTTCGCCCTCGCCTTGTCCTCGGGCGAACCGTCGAGCAGATCGACACCGTTGTATTGGAGGTTGATGAGCAGTTTCGCGGCTTTCGTAGCTCGGATGTTCGTCACCGAGATGCCCCCGAGATCGCTGCGACCGAAGTCGGCGACGATCTGCTCCAGCAGCTCGTCTCGCTGGAGATCGGCACGGCCGCCGGGGTACCGGCCGATCCAGAAAATGCCGACCGGATTCACCGACGGCGAGACGATCTCACCGGGCGACAGGAAGCTGGCCGCGATACCGGCCGTGGCTGCGTAGACGTGCCGGAAACGCCGCAGCGCGAGGTCCTCGGTCGCGCAGCCGTTCTGCAAGGTCAGGATCGGCAGGTCTGCTGCTGACCCGACCTCATTACCCTCTTCGTCGAACACCGGCTGCCATGCCCACTCGGCGATCGCCGACTCGGCGTCCTGGGTCTTCACCGCCAGCACGAGGACGTCGTCGCCTCGTAGCCGGACGTCGGACGGACCGCCGGCGACGTCGAGCGGAACGACGTCGACCGTCGCCGGACGGCGAACGACCAGGCCGTCAGCCGCGATCCGCTTGCCGTGCTCGCCCCGGGCGATGAGCACTACGACGTGTCCGTGCAGTGCGAGCTGCGCGGCCACGACTCCACCCACGGCGCCGCCGCCGATCACGACATACCTGGGTTGCGACATCAGGCCTCGACACCGTGGCGGACCGGCTCTGCGCTGCCGCGGTCGGAGCTGCGCGCGGCGGCGTGCCCGGGGATCGCAGCGATGAGCTCACGGGTATACGCGGTCTGCGGATCTCTGAAGACCTCGGCGACCGGCCCTTGCTCGACGATCTCGCCCTTGCTGATCACCGAGACGGTGTGCGAGATCTGGGAAACCACTGCCAGGTCGTGTGAAACGAAGAGGTAGGACAGCCCGAACTCACGCTGCAGTTCGGTGAGCAGGTCGAGGATCTGGGCCTGGACAGACACGTCCAGCGCGGAGACCGGCTCGTCGAGCAGCAGCAGGCTGGGCTTGAGCGCAAGCGCTCGGGCGATCGCGATCCGCTGTCGCTGGCCGCCCGACAACTCGGTCGGCAGCCGGTCGAGGTAGGCGGACGGCAGCGCGACCTGGTCGAGCAATTCCCTGGCACGTGCGGCGCGCGATCGGCGGTCCCCGACCTTGAAGGACACGAGCGGCTCGATGATGCTCTGCTTGATCGTGAACTTCGGGTCCAGCGCAGCGAACGGATTCTGGTGGACGATCTGGACCTGGCGACGCAGCGGGCGCTGTTTGGCCCAGGACAGTCCAGAGATCTCGACGCCCTCCAGAACCACCGACCCCGAGGTCGGGCGCTCGAGACCCAGGGCGATCCGCAACGCGGTTGTCTTGCCCGAGCCGGACTCACCGACGAGCGCATGCGTCTGACCGCGCGGGACCTGGATCGAGACGTCCGACAGCGCCTGGAAGTTGTCGTGGCCGCCGGTAGGCAGAGTGACCCGGAAGGACTTGGTGACCCCGGTGAGGGAGAGGATCGGCGCGGGCAGGGTGTCCCGCCGAACCTCGTAGCGAGGGACCAACTCGCCGCCGTGTGCCAGGCCGGGGGCGGCGGCGATCAGCTGCCGGGTGTAGTCCCGCCGCGGCCTCACCAGAATCGTGCGCGGCTCACCCTCCTCGACGACGCGGCCGGCCTGCATCACGACGACCCGATCCGCGCGGTCAGCGGCGACCGCAAGGTCGTGGGTGATGATCACCAGCGAGATGCCCGTGTCACGCACCAGATTCGTCAGATGGTCGAGAATGCGCTTCTGCACCGTCACATCGAGGGCGCTGGTCGGCTCGTCCGCGATGATGATCTTGGGGTGTCCGGCCAATGCGATCGCGATCAGCACCCGTTGCCGCAGGCCGCCGGAGAGCTCGTGCGGGTACTGCCGGGCGCGCAGTTCCGGGTCTGGAACGCCGGCTTGCTCGAGTACGGCAATGATCTCTGCGCGAACCTCGTCGCGCGGGACGCCGCGCAGCCGCACCGCTTCGGCGATCTGGTTGCCGATCCGCTGAGTTGGGTTGAGGCCGACCATCGGATCTTGTGGCACCAGGCCGACGACGCAACCACGCAGCGTCCGCAGGACCTTCTCCTTGGCACCCGCGGTCTCGATGCCGTCGACCAGGGCGGAACCGCCGGTGATCCGTCCGTTCTCAGGCAGCAGGCCGATGATCGCGTTGGCGACTGTGGTCTTGCCCGAACCGGACTCGCCGACGATGGCCACGATCTCGCCGGGCGCGACGGACAGGCGCAAGCCGGTGACGGCGGGCTGAACCTTGCGGTGCCGAACGTAACCGACGTCGAGCCCGGAGATATCGACGATCGGGCGGGCTGCCCCGGGCTGGGTCGGCGAGGGCTGCAGGGTCGCCGTCATCGTTCGAGCTCCTGGAGGGTCTTGGAGATGTGGTTCAGGGACAGGACGACCAACGTCACGAAGATGCCGGGCATCAGCGACAGCCACCACGACGTGACGAGGAAGTCGCGCCCGTTCGAGATGAGAGTGCCCCACTCCGACGACGGCGGCGGCGCGCCGAAGCCGAGGAAGGATAGCGACGCGATCGCGATGATCGCGACGCCGGCGTCGAGGACGGCGAGCACGGCGACCGGCCCCCAGGAGTTCGGCAGGATGTGGCGGACCAGGACCCGCAGCCACGACGCGCCGCTGGCCCGCGCAGCCTCCACGTAGGGCAGGGTTTTGACGCGGAGCACCTCGGCGCGCGTCGTTCGCGCGAAGCCGGGGATGACGCCCAGGCCGATCGCGAGCGCGACCGGCATGGTGCCGTAGCCGACGGCGGTGACGATCGTCAGCGCGAACAGCAGTGAGGGGATTGCGAGCAGCACGTCGACGATCCGCATGATGATCGCGTCGACCCAGCGGCCGAAGAACCCGGAGACGACCCCGAGTGTCAAGCCCGCGACCAGTCCGATCGCGATCGCGGTGATGGTGGCTTCGATGGTCAGCGACGAGCCGTAGAGCACCCGTGTCCACAGATCGCGGCCGAGATTGTCGGTCCCGAAGAGATGGTGGAGGCTCGGCGATCGCATCGCGTCGGCCGGGTGCGTGGCATAGGGCTGCCCGGAGCTGAACCACCCGGGGACGATCGCCGAGACGATGACGAACGCGACGTACAGAAACGCGATCACGAAGAACGGTTTGCGCGCGAGCTGGGCGAGCGCCGCCAGCAGGTTGCCGTAGCGCCCGGTCTCGAGGTGGCGCGAATCCAGGACGTCGTCCTTCGGCAGGCCGGGCGGTGGCCCCGTGGTCAGGACGGCCAGCTGGTCGCTTGCGGCGGAGATGTCGACGCTCATGGATCAGGCCGCCTTGGCGTAGTGGGAGATGCGCGGGTCGAGCAGGGGGTAGAGCAGGTCGACGACGAGATTGACCACGACGAAGAGGGTCGCGGCGATCATGACGATCGCCAAGACGACGGGGATGTCCTGGGTGGACACCGCGTCCTGGGTGAGACTGCCGACGCCTTGCCGGTTGAACTCCGTCTCGACCACGACCGACGAGGTCACCGTGAGCCCGACGATGACGCCGAGGATCGTCAGCGCCGGGAGCGCGGCGTTGCGCAACCCGTGCCTGAGCTGCACGGCGCCGCGGGAGAGTCCCTTCGCCCGCGCCGTCGCGATGTGCGGCTGACGCATGACGTCTTCGAAGCTGCGCATGAGCACCTGCGCCAGAACGGAGCCGGTGATCAGCGAGATGGTGATGCTGGGCATCACGAGCGACTTCCAGCCCTGCTGTCCGGTGGAGGGCAGCCAGCCCAGCTGGAAGGACAGGAACTGGATGAGGAGCAGGCCGGTGAGGAACTGCGGCAGCGACGCTCCGAACGCCGGCAGCCGGCTCAGGATCAGCCGCAGCCACCGGACACGAACGTAGCTCGCCAGGTACGCCAGCGCCGTGCCCCAGATGAGGGCGACGGCGCCGGCGACCAGGCTCAGCAGCAGCGTGCTGTCGATGCGGTCCCCGATGACCTGGGTCACCGGGATGTCCCGGGTGATCGACGTGCCGAGATTGCCGTGCAGGAAGCCACCCAGATGATCGAAGTACTGCACGATCACCGGTTTGTCGAGCCCGAACCTCGCCTCCGCCGCGTGCAGCTGCGCAGGCTTGAGCGACGTCGTGTCGATCCCCGCTGCGGTCAGTTGCAGTGCAATCGGATTCGACGGCAGCAGATACAGCACGGCGAAGGCGACGGTGTACGCGGCCCACAGGACGGCGATGGCCTGTAGAACCCGCCCGATCACGTATCGGGTCATGAGTGGCTCCTTGCGGTTTGTTACCTGTTGTCAGAGCGCCGGCGCATCAGAGCGCCGGCACCCTCACTTGGCGATCCAGATCGAGCTGGCGTCCAGGAATGCCTCGTCGGTGAAGGCGAAGCCGTGCACCTTGGGGCTGACGCCGGCGTACTGCACCCGCTCGAGCAGCGGGAACGCCAGACCCTGGTCGATCAGGTAGTCCTGCAGCTGACCGTAGGTCTCGCCCGCGACCGAAAGGTCGGTCGTATTGGTCGCCTTGGCGAAGAGGCCCTGGATCTCGGTGGCAGCAGCGGGGACGGACGCCGTCAACGCCGTCGCCAGACCCGGCAGGGTTGCGTTGGCGGGCAGGATGATGCTGCGCAGCGCGCCCGGATCGGCTCTGGTCAGGTAGCTGCCGTAGAGGTCCCACTTACTCGGGTCCCCGAGGATCGTGAACAGCTGCGACTGCTGGACGATTGGCGTTTGCAGGTCGATGCCGGCCGCTTTGAGCTCGGCTTGCCACAACTCGACACCGGGCGCGGCGAAGCCACCCTGCGGTGCGATGAGGGTGAGCTTCTGACCGTTCTTCTCCCGAATGCCGCCGGAGCCCACGGCCCAGCCGTCGTCGGTCAGGATCTTCTTGGCGCCGGCGAGGTCGAAGCCGAGCTTGGACGACTGCGACTTGAAGTACGGCGTCGTGGAGTCGAACACACCCTGCGCGACCGGGTAGTCCGGCCCGTTCGTCGTGCTCGCGATCGTCTTGAGATCGGTCGCCTTGTAGATCGCCTGTCGCACCTTCGCGTCGGCCAGTGGTCGACCCGCTGTGGTGTTGGCGAAGTACGGGTAGGACACGCCGGGCAGCGACCGGGTCTCGATCACGTCCTTGTTGCCCTTGATCTGGGCCTGTTGCTGGATCGAGAACGGGTTTCGTGGCCACGCGATATCGGTCGTGCCGTTGAGCAGGTTGCCGGTGCGAACGCTGTCGTCCTTGACGTAGTGGAAGTCGATCTCGTTGAGGTAGGCCTCACCCTGATTCTTCGAGTTGGCGGAAGCCCACTTGTAGCCGGTGCGCTTTTTCAAAACCAGTCCCACGTTCGGCGTGTACTTGTCGAGCACGAACGGGCCGGTGGCGATCAGGCCCTTGCCGGTGCAGCGCTGCGCCGGTGAGACCTGCCACGCCGACGGCGCGAGGATCGCCAGGTTCGTGGTCGCAGTGGCCTGCAGGAAGGAGTTGTTCGGCGCGCTGAGATCGATCTCGACGGTCTGCGGGTCGACTGCCTTGGCGCCGGCCAGGTTGGCGATGTAGGAGTCGCCGAACGCGCCCGGCACCGCCTTCTGCGTCGCGAGCCAGCCGTTCACATTTGCTACGACCGCGGCGGCGTCGAAGGCCGTGCCATCGCTGAACGTCACGCCCGTGCGCAGTTTGAAGGTGTAGGCCTTACCGTCCGGGGAGATCGTCCAGCTCGACGCGAGGTGGGGAATGACCTTGCCGGTCTTGGGGTCCTGGTCGGTCAGCGAGTCGGTGAAGTTCCGGATCTCCGAGCGGTGTTCGATCCAGTAGGTCTGGAAGGGGTCGACGCAGAGCAGGTTGGGGTTGTCCTGCCAGAACGAGACGCTCAGCGTGCCACCGCGGACGGGCTTCCCGCCGTCACCGGTCGATGGGTTCGATGAGGAGCTGCTGCTGCTGGAACTGCAGGCGGCCAGCGCCAGCACGCTGAGCGCGGCGAGGCCGGCCACGGCCGTGGACCGTGCCGTTTTTCGGCGCCGGGCGATCATGCCCGGACGTCGGCTTACGTTCATTTCATGTCCTTCTCTTCGGTGGGTCGTGCGGTGGTCGTGATGGGTGACGGACCCGGCCTAACCGGCGAGCACGCGACGTCCAGCCGCGAGCAGGGCCGCGTCCTCCTGGGGCGGGTGAACCCGCACGCACAAGGCGTCACGCAGATGCCGCTCCAGGGAGTTGTGCCGGGTCAGGCCTGGATTGCCCAGCGCCGCGACCGCGGTCTGGGTTGCGGTGACGACAGCTCGGCTGATGGCTGCCTTGATGATCGTGATCTGCTCGCCGACTGAGTCGTCTCCGCTCGCGGCCCGCAGCAAGGTCCCGTACAGCAACCCCTCGGCGGTCGCGATCTGCAGGTCGATCTCGCCGGCGACGGTCTGGATGCGGTCGGTCTCGGCGATCGGCTTCCCCAGGGCAGTCGGGACGCGGCTGCGAGTGAACTCGCGGAACGCCGCGCGGGCCGCCCGCGCCACCCCGACGTACAGACCGGTGTGCGCCAGGATGCTCGCCGGCAGCGGTCGCGACGTGAAGTTCGGCCGTTCCGCAGCGCCGAACGCGCCGTAGGGCAGTTCGACGTTGTCGAACAGGACGTCGTGGGTGTTGGACGCGCGCAGGCCGATGTGGTCCCACGTCTCGAGCCAGCTGATGCCCGGGAGGTCGGTCGGCAGGGTGACGAAACCGACCTGCGGCTCCTTGCCGTCCTCGAGCGCCACGACGTGTACGAGGAGGTAGTCGAGTGCCTTGCCGCCCGTGACCCAGCCCTTGTGCCCGTTGAGGACCCAGCCGTCACCGGAGCGCCTGACGTTGGTCGCCGGCAGGCCGCCCCGTGCCGATGCTCCGGCCTCAGGCTCGGCGCCCGCGAAGTTGGCGAGGGTGAGGCGCTGCGCGGACTTCGCGAGGTAGTCAGCGTAGGTGGGCTCGTGCCACTGTACGAGACCCGGCAGGGGGTGGGTGGACAGCAGCGTGTTGACCAGGATGATCGCAACGGAAGGATCGCCCTCGCCGACTGCGACCACGAGACGCGCCGCGTCGAGATCACTGATGTCCGGGCCCCCGTGCTCGGCCGGCACGCGTGCCGTGGTCACACCTGCGCGGTGCAGCGCCTCGAGGCCCTTCCACGGGATCTCGCCGGTGCGGTCGTGCTCCGCGGCGTACTGGGCGAGCTCGGCGGTGAGCTCTGCCAGGCCGGCGTCGGACAGGTCTGGTACCGGGAGGGCGCGGATCTTGCTCTCGTGGACGGCGGTCATGCCCTACTCGTCTCTGCAGTGTCGGCCAGCACGCGCTTGCCCGCGGCCAGCAGCGCAGCGTCCTCCTGCGGCGGATGCACCCGGACGCAGAGCGCGTTGCGCAGATGCCGTTCCAGTGCGTTGTGCCGGGTGAGGCCGGGATTGCCCAGCGCGGCGACCGCGATCTGGGTCGCGGCCACGACGGCGCGACCGATGGCGATCTTGATGACCGACAGCTGCGGAAGGATCGACTGGTCGCCCTGTTCGAGGCGTAGCAGCGACCCGTGCAGCAAGGTTTCCGCGGTGGCGATCTGCAGGTCGATCTCACCGGCGACGGACTGGATGCGCTCGGTCTCGGCAATGGGCTTGCCGAGCGCCGTGGGAACCCGGCCGCGGGTGAACGCGCGGAAGTCCGCGCGCGCGGCGCGAGCCACGCCGATGTAGAGCGCCACGTGGGCGAACCCGCCGGGGCCGGCCGCGGCTGCCGGGTCGCGGTAGGAACCGTCGGCTTGACGAGGGATCTCGCGGAACGCCTCGTAGGGCAGTTCGACGTTGTCGTAGCGGACGTCGTGGGTGTTCGAGGCGCGCAGGCCGATGTGGTCCCAGGTGTCCAGCCAGGTGATGCCCGGCAGGTCGTTGGGCGTGGAAATGTGACCGACGCGCGGGCGCTCGGGGTCGCCATCGGGCTCGACCGCACTGACCCATACCGTTTGGTACGCCAGCCCACGACCACCAGTGCCGTAAGCCTTGTGGCCGTTGAGCAGCCAGCCATCGGACGTGCGGGTAATCGTCGTCGCCGGGATGCCGCCGCGAGCGGGCGCGCCGAGCTCGGGCTCGGCCCGTACCGCGTTGACGAACGTCGGCCGCTCCAGCGATCGGCGCAGCAGGTCGTCGTAGTGGACGTCGTACCACCCACCGACAGCAGCCTGCGCCGCGTGGGTCATCACGGTGTTGGCCAGGAAGAGTGCGACCGACGGGTCGCCCTGGCCCACGGCGCTGACGATGCGAGCCACGTCGCGCTGGCCCAGGCCGGGTCCGCCGTACTGCGTGCCCACGGTGGCGGTGGTGAGCCCCGCCCGGTGGAGCACCTCGAGGCTCTTCCAGGGGATCTCGCCGGTGCGGTCGTACTCCGCGGCGTGCTCGGCGATCTCGGCGGTGACCCGTGCCAGGGCGTCTTCGGTGAGGTCGGGGACGGGGACGTCGTGGACCTGCCGCGGTTCAGCGGTGAGCGTCATGCTGCCAGCCCCGCCTTGGCGGCAGCCGCGTCGTGCGCGGCGAGGAAGTCCGGGTCGCGATAACCGAGGTGCTCGCGCTGCAGATCGCCGCGCCGGCCGGTCGCCGCTCGGTGTGCGAGTTCCGTACGGACGAGCGGCAGGATGAACTCGCCGTACTTCTCGATGTCGGCGATCCCCTCGTAGCCGCGGATCGACACGATGCCTGCCCCGGCGTCGATGTAGTCGAGGATCGCTGCCGCCACCGTCTCGTAGCTGCCCACGAGGGCGGTGGAGGCGCCTGCGCCGTTCGTCGCGCTCGCCGTGGGCGTCCACAGCGCGCGGTCGTAGCGCTCGGACTCGGCGGCGAAACCCAATGCGCGCTGCGCGCCCTTGTTCTGCGGGTTTGTGTCGACCAACCCGCGCGCGAACCGCTGAACGACGGATGTGCCGTTCTTCACCCGGTCGGCGAGGACGCCCAGGACGTCGTAGGCCCGTTCCCACGCCTGCGCATCGGTTGCGGCGATGATCGGGCGGAAGGTCACCCAGATCCGCTGGCGGGGACGGCCCGCCCGGTCGGCGATGGAGTGCACGCGGTCGATCTCTTTGCGCACCTCGGCGAGGGGCTCGCCCCAGAAGGTGAACCAGTCGGCCTTCGCGCCGCCGACCTCGAAGGCGGCGTCGGACTGCCCGCCGATGGAGATCGGGACAGGGTGGCCTGAGTAGGTCTCGAAGCCCGGTCCGAAGTCCTCGAAACGATAGAAGTCACCGGCGAAACTGAACGGCTCCTTCTCGGTCCAGGCGCGGCGGAGCAGGTCGATGTACTCGCTCGTGCGCGCGTAGCGCTTGTCCTTGGGCAGGTAGTCGCCCTGCCGGGCCTGCTCGGCGTCGGCGCCACCGGAGATCAGGTGGACCACCGCGCGGCCCTCGGTGACCTGGTCGAGGGTGGCCAGGGACTGTGCGGCGACCAACGGGAAAACGGTGTTGGGCCGCAACGCCACGATCGGCTTGAGGCGCTCGGTGAGCTGACCGCTCGCCGCGGCCACGATGAACGAGTCGGCAGAAGCCGCGCTGTAGCCGTTGAGGGTGTAGTCGAAGCCGGCGCTCTCGAGGGTGCGGACCCAGTCGCGGTAGGCGTTGACGTCGACGTTCACGGAGGCCGGCCGCAGCTCGGAACCGCCGGCGTAGTTGGTGGCACTGACGAACTCGACGGTCTTGGACGCAGTGTCCGGGATCGTGTCGTCGATAGCGCTCGAGACGCTGGTCATGCAGATGCTCCGATCGGCTGGGACGCGAGCGCGCGTTCGGCGGCGCGCTGATGGGCAGCGACGTACTCGGCGCTGTCGAAGCCGGCGGCGTCGCGCTGAAGATCGCCGCGCCGGCTGGTGGCCTTGCGGTGGGCGATCTCCTGACGCACCAGCGGCAGCAGGTTCTTGCCGTAGTCGACGACGTCGTTGAGGATGTCGAAACCCCGGATGGACACGATGCTCGCGCCGGCGTCGACCTGATCGACGATCGCTGCGGCGACGGTCTCGTAGCTGCCCACGAGGGCGGTCGAGGCGCCGCCGGCGCCGCCCGTCGCGCGGACGATGCCCGACCAGGACGCCCGGTCGTAACCTTCGTCCGCCGCGGCGTAGGACTGCTGGCGCTTGCCGCCCTCGCTCTCCGCAGGGTTGATCTTCGTCTTGCCCAGGAAACGGGCGCGCATGCCCTCGGCGGACGCGCCGGCCTTGGCCGCGTAGTCGAACGCCTTCTCCCAGGCCTGCTCGTCGGTCGGCGCGACGATCGGGCGGAATGTCACCCAGATGCGCGGGTTCGGGCGCCCGGCCCGCCCGGCGATCCGATGGACCCGCTCGATGTCCGTACGGACCTGCGTGATGGACTCGCCGGCATTGAAGGTGAACCAGTCTGCCTTGGCGGCGCCGACCTCGAACGCCTCGTCGGACTGCCCACCGATGGAGATCGGGACCGGATCGCCGGAGTAGGTCCGAAAACCCGGTCCGAAATCGTCGAACGTGTAGAACTCGCTGTCGAAGCTGAACGGTTCCTGCTCGGTCCAGGCGCGACGGAGCAGGTCGATGAACTCCGAGGTGCGCGCATAACGCCGCGCTTTGGGCTCGTAGTCGCCCTGCTTGCGCTGCTCAGCATCGAAGCCGCCGGAGATGAGGTGGACGACAGCGCGGCCGCGGGTCAACTGGTCGAGCGTTGCGAGCTTCTGGGCTGCGACGAGGGGGAACGTGTGGTTGGGGCGCAGGGCCACGATGGGCTTGAGGCGCTCGGTGAGCTGACCGGTCGCGGAGGCGATGACGAATGAGTCGGCCGACGCAGAGCTGTAGCCGTTGAGGGTGTAGTCGAAACCGGCCTCCTCGAGCGCCGCAACGTACTCGCGGTAGAACGCGAAGTCGAAAGCCTTCCCGGCCGCGCCGTTGAGCTCGCTGGCCCGGTTGTAGCCGGTGATGCTGACGAATTCGACCTGGTCGGCGGCCGTCTCCGGGATCGCCGCGGTGTCCACGATCTTCGCGTCGCTCATGAGAGCGCTCCGGCCGTCGCGTACTCGGTGTACTGCGGGCTGTAGTTGCCGGGATTCTCGGCTTGCAGGCGGCCGCGTTCACCGGTGGCCTTGCGGTGGGCGAGCTCCTCGCGGACCAGGGGCAGCACGAAGCGGCCGTAGTCCACTGCGTCGGCAAGCGTGTCGTAACCGCGGATCGACACCAGCGACGCACCGCGGTCGACATAGTCCACGATCGCAGCAGCGACGGTCTCGGGCGAGCCGACCAGCGCGGTCGACGCGCCCGCGGCGTTGGTGACCGCGGCCGTCTTGGTCCACAGCGCGCGGTCGTAGAGCTCGGACTTGTCGGCGAAAGCCAGAGCTCGCTGGGAGCCGACGTTCTGCGGCGTTCCGGGTCCGTAGCGGTGGCTGATCTTGCCCCAGGTGTCGGCCACCTTTGCGACGTACTCGTGCGCCTTCTCCCAGGCCAGCTTGTCGGTCTGGGCGATGATCGGCCGGAAGGTCACCCAGATCCTCGGCAGGGTCGTGCGGCCGGCCGCCCGGGCGATTGCGTGCACCCGCTCGATCTCAGCGCGCAGGTCGTCGAGCGGCTCGCCCCAGAAGCTGAAGATATCGGCCTTCTCGCCGCCGACCTGGAACGCCTCATCCGAGGAGCCGCCTATCGAGATCGGGATCTGCCCCCCGTAGGGAGCGAACCCGGGCCCGAAGTCGTCGAACTTGTAGAACTCGCCGTCGTGACTGAACGCAGCGGGCTCGGTCCAGGACCGGCGCAGCACATCGACATACTCCGAGGTACGGGCGTACCGCCTTTCCTTCGGCAGGTAGTCGCCCTGGCGGGCCTGCTCGGCGTCGCTGCCGCCGGAGATGAGGTGCACGACGGCGCGACCCTCGGTCAGCTGGTCGAGCGTGGCCAGCTTCTGCGCCCCGACGGTGGGGAACGTGGTGTTCGGCCGCAGGGCGACGATCGGCTTGATCCGCTCGGTGAGCTGGCCGACGGCGCTGGCGACGACGAACGAATCGGCGCTGCCCGCGCCGTAGGGCAGCAGCGTGTAGTCGTAACCGCCCTCTTCGAGGGAACGGACGTATCGGCGGAAGTACTTCAGATCGATGCCCCGCGACGGGACCGGGTTCAGCTCGGTCGAGGGGTTCAGATGCGACAGGCTGATGAATTCCACCTCGGGCGACGCGGTCGCCGGAATGGTGGAGTCGACATTCGGAGCGGTCATGCGAAAGTCCTCTCAGCGCGGTTCTGCGAGTGGCGGTTCTGCGAGTGATCGGCGGCGCTCGCGAGCGCGCCGGGGTGGTCGGCCTGCAGGGTGCCGGGCCGCCCGGTGACCTCGCGGTGTGCGAGTTCCTGCCGGACCAGCGGTAGCAGGTAGCGGCCGTAGTCGATGACGTCGTTGAGGTTGTCGTAGCCGCGGATGGAGATCAGGTCGGCGCCGAGATCGACGTAGTCGAGGATCGCCGCCGCCACCGTCTCGGGCGTCCCGACCAGGGCGGTGGACGCGCCGGCAGCACCGGTCGCGCTGGCGGTCGGCGTCCACAGTGCGCGGTCGTGAACGTCCTGGCGGCTGGCGATCTCGAGTAGCCGCTGGGACCCGACGTTCTGCGGCGCGCTGTTGCCGAAGACCTTACGGGCGAACCCCGGATCACCCTGCTTGCTCTGGAGGGTCGCAAGGATGCGGTGCGCCTTCTCCCAGGCCAACTCCTCCGTAGCCGCGATGATGGGTCGAAACGTCACCCAGATCCGCGGTCGATCGATACGCCCGGCCTTCTCCGCCTCACGATGGACGATGTCGATCTGGTCCTGCGTGTCCTTGAGCGGCTCGCCCCACAGTCCGAAGATGTCGGCGCGCGACCCACCGACCCGGTACGCGTCGGCCGACGATCCACCGACCGACACCGGGATCGTCTTGTTGGTGGGCCGCACGGCGCTGAGGAATCCGTCGAATTTGTAGAACTCACCCTCGTGGCTGAACGGCTCGGTGCTGGTCCAGACCTGACGAACGATGTCGATGTACTCCGCGGTTCGGGCGTAGCGCTGCTCCTTGGTCAGGTAGTCGCCCTCGCGGGCCTGCTCGGCATCGCTGCCGCCGGAGATGAAGTGCACGACCGCGCGGCCGCCGCCGAACTGGTCGAGCGTGGCCAGCGCCTTGGCCGCCACCGTCGGGTAGATCGTGTTGGGGCGCAACGCGATGATCGGCGCGATCCTCTCGGTGCGGGCCACGATCTGGTTGGCGATGGCGAACTGGTCCTGGAACGGCGAGGCGTAGGCGCACAGCGTGTAGTCGAACCCGGCGTCCTCGAGCGCGTTGACGTATCGATTGAAGAACGGCAGGTCGATCTCGGCCCGGCCGAGCTTGTTGAGCTCGTTGCTCGGATTGACGTTGACGGCGCTGATGAATTCGACGGCCATGGGTTTTTCGCTTTCGATCGGAATGAATCAGGAGGGGTCTGCGGAGGTGGCGACCGGGCGGGACGGATCGCCCGACCACTGGGACCAGGAGCCGGGATAGAGGGCGGCGTCGATGCCGGCAATGTGCAGGGCGGCTATCTCGTGCGCCGCAGTCACCCCGGAACCGCAGTAGACGCCGACGCTGCCGGTGACGCCGGCGGCGTCGAACCGGGCGCGCAGCGACGCGGCACTGCGGAAGGCTCCGGCCGGCCCGAGGTTGTCCGCGGTAGGCAGGCTGACCGCACCCGGTATGTGACCCGCCCTTGCATCGACGGGCTCGACCTCGCCTCGATAACGCTCCGCGGCCCGGGCGTCGATGAGCACCCCGGTTCCTGGCAGCGCGGCCGCGGCGTCGGCGTCGAGCACCGGCAGGTGGCCCGGTGTGAGGACGACGTCGCCGGGCTCCGGCGTGCTCGCACCGCTCTCGGTCTGCCCGGTCTGCGCCACCCATGCGCCCAGGCCACCGTCGAGGATTCGGACGTCCGCGACGCCAGCCCAGCGCAACAACCACCAGGCGCGGGCCGCGCTCAGCCCGCCGTTGTCGTCGTAGACGACGACCGGGACGCCGGTGCGCACGCCCCACTGACGTGCAGCACGCTGAAGGTTGGCTATGTCGGGCAGCGGGTGGCGCCCCTGTTCGACGGACGCCGGCGCCGCGAGCTCGGACTCCAGATCGACGTAGGCCGCGCCGGGCAGGTGCGCGTCCAGGTAGTGCTTCTCACCATCCGGGTCGCCGAGCGCCCACCGCACGTCCAGCACGACGGGCGGCTGCGGGCCGGCCAGTTCCACCCGCAGGGTCGTCGGGTCGACGGTGACCGTCGCCGCGGCCAGGGTCGTGGCCAGGTCGGCGGCGTCGAGCGTTCCGGGCGCGGTGACCTCGGCGGCCGCTCGGGAGACGCGGGCCTGCAGCGCGGCGTTGACCGGGGCCCGTAGGCCGTTCAACCGGGCCAGCAGCACGACCTCGCCGTTGAGGAAGTCGGTTTCCGGTGTGCGTCCCCGGGCGAGGCTCTGCCAGGTGGAGCTGCCCGGACGCTCGTGGCCCTCGATCTGGTGCACCCCGAACCGGCCCAGGTCCACCGTGGCCTCAGTGGTGTGATCGGCGATGGTGAAGCCGGCCGCGGTGAGCACCGCCTCGGTCTCGGCGCGGACGAGTTCGGCGGCCCGGTCGCGTTCCGGCCCGGACGGGTAGAGCGCGCCGAGGGCGAAGGTCGAGCTGGCGACCAGCTTGCTGGCCTTCCAGCGGGACAGGTCGTCCACCACCTGCACCTCATGGCGGGCCGCGCGCAGGTCGTCGGCGACCCGGGCGACGGCGTCCGTGGCCGGCGCGTCGGGATGCGCGCCGAGCCAGAACACTCCCCTGGCCGGGGCGCCGGGCGACACGACCTCGTCGTCGGTGACGTAGACCGACGGGATCCACACCACGGCGCCGATCACCGTCGCGAAGCGGCGCAGCGCCGAACGCTCGGCGTCCAACCCGTTCTGCACCGTGACGACGGGCAACACGTCCCCTGCACGATGCCGCCCGTCGCCCACCGGCTGGCTCGACCACTCGGCCAGCGCCGCGTCCGCGTCACCGGTCTTGGTCGTCAGGACGAGCACGTCGTGCCGGTCGAGCGCCACCTCCGCAGGTCCGGTTGCGGACGGCACGTCCACGTGTTGGGTGCCGTCGGCCGTGATGTAGCGCAGGCGTCCCGCCGCGATGAGTTCGGCCTGGCGGGGACGGCCCACCAAGACCACTTCACGTCCGGCAACGCGCAACTCGACGGCCAGGCTCACGCCGACTGCGCCGGCACCGATGACGACGTAGCGAGTCATGCGACGAACCAGTCGGAGCAGGACCTTTGGAAATGGCCTCTGGCGGCCGGAGCGCGGCGGAGGGTGGTCATGAGGGCGTCCCGCCGACGAGCCGGGAGTCGGCGACGCTCGCGATGGGTGGCAGGTGGGCGCCGGCCCGCAGCCGCTCGAGGAACAGCACGATCGAGGCTGCGACGGTGCGGTGGGTCTGGTCGTTGAGGGCGTCGTGGCGGCCGCCGGCGATCGCGACCAGTTCTGCCCGCGGGACGGCGGCGTACCAGCGGCGTGCCGCGTCGAACGGGCTGACGCTGTCGTCCTGGCCGTGCACACCCAGGACCGGAACCGCGATGCGGGATGCCAGCGCGACGTCGATCCATGCGGCGGGGAGTTCGGCGTACAACTCGGACCGGCGCACCCCGTCCGCGGTGATGCGTGCGCGATGGGCGGCGCACTGGGTACGTGCCTCCAGCTCTTGGTCCCAGCCCTGCGCGGGGGCCGCGGCGTCCGAGGTCGGCAGGCCGGCAAGCACGAGGGCAGACACCGCGGGCACCTGCCCCGTCGCAGTCAGGTGAGCGGCGAATGCCGCGCCCGCGTCGGATCCGACGAGCACCCGAGGCGTGCCCGCCTCGGCGCTGGCGAGCAGGTCCTCCACCTGGCCGCGAGCGTGGTGGGCGGACTCGGTGGGAGCGGTGACGGCGTGCACGCGGTAGGCGTCGGCGGCCAGGCGCCGGCCGAGGCGCTCATACACCTCGGGGCTCTCCCCTCGGCCCGGGACCACGAGCAGGGTGCCACGCAGCGCGATGCCCTCCGGCTCGGTCCAGGTACGGACGGCACGATCCTGGGCGACGGTCATGAGGTTGCCTCTCAGCAGGGACGGCGTGCACGGCACGGCTAGCGGGCCTGCCGGCGTAGGCCTGCTCGAATCCGTGACAGGGCCAGCGTCGGCTGCGATGCGCGCGATGGAGGTGACGAGCGACAACGCTCGTCACCGGGGGTGGTGTGGGTCAGCGACAGCGCGCGGTGGCGTGCAGTTTGAGATCGATCACGCGACGTTGGGTGAGGCGGCGGCGCGAGTCGGCGAGCGCAGCTGCGGCAGCAGCCGGCAGCGCGGTTCCCTCGCTCTCGGTCATGTCTAGTAAACTAGTAGGCATTAGTGTCACTGTCCAACGACGATCGGCGATCACTGCGATCGCACGTGCTTATTGGTTCAGGTGGCAGGCGCAGGCTCAGATCGCCCGGCCGGGATTGAGGATGCCGAGCGGGTCGAACACGTCCTTGATTCCACGCTGCAACGCGACGACGTCCTCGCCCAGTTCGATCCTCATCCACCGCCGCTTGAGCACTCCCACTCCGTGTTCGCCGCTGACCGTGCCGCCGAGGTCGAGCGCGGCGCGGAAGATGGCGTTCGCGGCAGCCTGGATGTCCGGGTGCTCGAAGTCCTGGCCCGGGCGCAGCACAACGATCGGGTGCAGGTTGCCGTCCGCAGCATGCGCGAAGGTATGGATCGTGGTGCCGGTCATGGCCGCGGCACGTTCGACAGCTGCAACGGCGTCGGTCAGGCGCGACCGCGGCACGCTGATGTCCTCGATCAACACCCGGCCAAGACGCTCCAACGCCGGCAACGCGGCCCGGCGCACAGCGACCAGGGTCTCGGCTTCGTCGGGGTCCTGCGTCACCGTCACCGATGTTGCCATCGGGCGCAGCGCCTCGACTGCGATCGCGGCCTCTGCGAGTGCCGCAGCGCCGTCGATCTGCACGAGCAGGAAGGCGTTCCCGGCGGCCTTCAGCGTGCTTGCGGCGTGCTCGGCTATCCGAGCCAGGGTGGGGCCGTCGATGAACTCGGCCACCGAGGGCACCACTCCGGCCGCGCGGATCGCCGCCACGGCCGCGAACGCCTGTGCCGGCCCATCGAAGTAGGCGGCGATGGTGGTGGTCGTCGCGGGTAGCGGCCGCAGCCGTAGTGTCGCGCCCACGATCACGCCGAGCGTGCCCTCCGAGCCGACGAACAGGCCGGTGAGGTCGTAGCCCGTAACGCCTTTGATCGCGCGCCGACCGGTGTGGATCAACCGCCCGTCGGCCAGCACGACGTCCAGCCCCAGCACCGCGTCGCGGGTGACGCCGTACTTCGCGCAGCGCAGGCCGCCGGCGTTCGTGGCGATGTTCCCGCCGATCGTCGAGATCTCGACGCTCGCGGGGTCCGGGGCGTACCGCAGCCCCACTGCCCGCGCTGCGCGATCCAGATCCGCCGTGATCACACCAGGCTGCACGGACGCGAGTTCGTTCTCGACGTCGATCCCGAGCACCCGGTCCAGACCGGTCAGGTCGAGCACCACTCCACCGTCGACGGCAGCGGCCGCGCCGGTCAGTGCCGTACCGGCACCGCGCGGCACGACCGGCAGGCCCATGGAATTCGCCAGGCGCAGCACGTGCTGCACGCCGGCGACGCTGCGGACCTGGGCCACGACGGCTGGGGTGACGTCCGGTTCCCATCCGGAACGGTCGAATCGGAACGCACGAACAGTGTCGTGGTCGTCGTGCCACACCACGTCGGCGTGCGCGGGGAAGGTGCGGGTCGAAGTCATGGCGTCCTGAATCCGTTGTGTACAAACCGCATCTATCCTATAGAGATGCCCGGAGTGCTGGACGTCGTTGCCTTGCGCAGCCTGGTCGCGATCGCCGACACGGGCGGCTTCCGGCGCGCCGCCGACGAGCTGAATCTGTCGCAGTCCGCGGTCAGCCAGCACGTGCGTCGTCTCGAGCTCGTCTCCGGTCGCTCATTGGTCGCGCGCGACGGCCGGGCCACCCGGTTCACCCGTGACGGCGAGCGACTGCTCGCCGACGCCCGCGCCATCCTCGCGGCGCACGACGACGCGCTCGCCCGCCTGCTCGACCACCCTGGCACGCAACCCGGCTTCGTCATCGGCGCCACCGAGCACGCCGCCGATCTGCTGCTCCCGGCCGTGACCACGCGGCTGCGCACCCAGTTCCCGGACCAACCGGTGCGCTTTCGCATCGACCGCGGGCACCGCCTGCACGAGGGCATCGACGATGCCAGCATCGACGCCGCGCTGCTCATCGGCGACCAGCGCGGACACCGCACCCGGGCCGGCGGGGCGCTCCCGCTCACCTGGTTCACCGCGACGGACGCCGGCCCGCTGGACACCGCGCAACCGGTGCCGCTCGTCGTGATCGACGGGCCATGCACGATCCGGCGGCGCGCGGTCGAGAGTCTCGGGCGCCACCGCATCCCGGCCTCCGTGGTCTGCGAGGCCGGCCATCTCGCCGGGGTGCTCGGTGCGGTGCGCGCCGGCGTGGGCGTGGCACTCGTCGCGCACTCCGGCCCACCTCCCGAGGGCTTGCGACTCGAACCCGGCCTGCCTGCTGTCCTACCTGAACCGATGCACGTCCGCGGCGGTGACGCCACTACCCCTGACGTCCTCGACGCGGTGGCCGAGGCGGCTCGGTACGCCTTGAGCGGGACGTGATCGGCGCCGATCAGCCACCGGACGTATCCAGCCGGGTGGTCGCCGCTGCGCGGTCGAGCGACCGGCCTCGTGCGTAGGCCGCTTCGAAGCCGGCGTCGCCGAGGCCGTCCCGCAGGGCCGCGGTCGCCGTCCTGATGTCCAGGGCGGTCGAGTCATCGGCGCCGCGCAGCCGGGCCGCCGCACCGAGCACCTCGGCAGCGGACTCGAACCGACCATAGGCGATCTCGAGCTCAGCAGCGAGGACCCCGGTGCTGGCCAGGATCGGCAGGTCCTTCGTGCCGAGCCCCGCGGTGTAGGCCTCATGGGCTGCTCGTCCGGCGGCGGCGAGATCGCCGTCATCCATGGCGATCCGCGCCGAGAGCACCAGCATGAACGCGCGCAGGTGGCTCTGCATCGGATGTTCGCGGGGCAGTTGCTCCAGCCGCCGCATGCCCGCTGCGTGCAGCGCGCGGCCTTCGGCCTCGCGACCTGTGCGCCGATCGAGGTCACCGATCACGGCTGCGACGAACAGCGCCTCGACGCCGCCCCCGGCGTCCGCGCACGCCTGGGCCTGCGCGGCGTAGTCGCGGGCAGCAGCCACGTCGCCGCGCCGTAGCGCGATGTCGGCCAGCCGTGCGTAGGCGAACAGCTTGTCGTCGAAGGAGTTGAGCTCCTCGACCAGTCTCAGGCTCTCCTCGTAGGCCTCGGCGGCGTCGTCCAATCGCCCGTCGAGCAGATAAACCGCGCCCAAGCTGCGCAGCGTGCTGGCCAGCCCCCACCGCTCGCCGAGCTCGCGGAACTGCGCCATCGCCGTCTCGGTCTGTGCCCGCATCGTCGCGATGTCGCCCTCGTTCTCGGCCATCAGCGCGAGGAACATGCGCGTCGCCGCCTGGGCCCAGGCGTTGGTACCGGCCAGCGTCTCCTCGGCGAAACGCTGCGTTCGTTCGCGGTCCTCGGCGAAGTAGGCGACCGCGGGCCGTAACAGCGTCATCCACGGGTGCACCGCCACCGCGACCCCGTCGAACGCGGCGGCGACCGCGCGCAATTCGTCCATCGTCTGCGAGATCTGCTCCGAGCCGGCTCCGGAGGCCGCAAGGTTGAGGGCGAGGGCCGCGCGGGCCACGAGCCGGACGGTGCGGTCCTGCCCGCCGGGCACCGCCAGCGCCTCGACCAGCAGGGTGGGAATGTCACCGTGGTCGCCGAGCATCATGGCGTACCAGGCCAGTTGGACGGCCATGAGGCATGCGCCGTCGGCGTCACCGACATCGCAGCGGTACCGCATCGCAGCCACGATGTTCTCGCGCTCGGCGCCGAGGGTCGCGAACCACGGCAGTTGACCTGCCGTCGTCAGGTGTGGCGACGCCTCGTAGAGCAGGGCGGCGAAGTGTCGGGCGTGCCGTTCGCGGGCGGCCGCCAGCTCGCCCCGCTCGGCCAACCGGTCGACGCCGTACTCGCGGATCGTCTCGAGCATTCGGGTGCGCCTGCCGTCGTCGACGGGTTGCAGCAGTGACTTGTCGACCAGCGAAGCGATGACGTCGGCGACGTCCTCATTCGCGACGTCGCCCGGCCGGACGGCGCTCGCGGCAGCCGTGGTGATGCCCGCAGGAAACACGGCCAGTTGCTCGGCCATCCGTCGCTCCGCCGGGGTGAGCAGGTCCCAGCTCCACTCCACCACCGCGCGCAGGGTCCGGTGCCGGGGCAGCGCCGTGCGGCTGCCGCCGGTGAGCAGCCGGAACCGGTCGGATAGCCGACGCGCGATCTCGTCGATCGGCACCGTCCGCAACCGCGCTGCGGCCAGCTCGATGGCCAGCGGCAGTCCGTCCAGCCGGCGCACGACCTCGATGACCGCAGCGACTGTGCTGTCGTCGACGACGAAGTCTGGTTGGACGGCCGCGGCGCGGTCGGCGAACAGCCGAACGGCCGGGTACTCGAGCGCCTCGACCGGGCCAGCTGCGGCGGTGGGCTGACCCAATGCGGGCACGGCCAGCAGTGCCTCGCCGAAGATGCCGAGCGGCTCGCGGCTGGTGGCGAGCACGCGCAGGTCGGGGCACTCGCCGAGCAGCTGCTCGGCCAAACCGGCGCTGGCCTCGATGACATGCTCGCAGTTGTCGAGGATGAGCACTGCTCGCCGCTGTGCCAGTCCCTCGCGCAGCCGGCTCACTGCGTCGCGGGGCGAGAGAGCGGTGCCGCGGTCCATGAGGTGCGTCTCGCGCAGTCCGACGCTGCCCAGGACGGCCTGCGGGACGTCGGTGCCCGAGGTGACGGCCGCCAATTCGGCCAGCCAGATGCCGTCGGGCGCGCGGTCGCTGATGGTCCGGGCCGACTCAGTGGCCAGGCGGGTCTTGCCCGCCCCGCCGGGACCGACGAGCGTGACGAGCCGGTTCTGCTCGAGCGATTTCGCGATGCGCGCCACCTCGTCCTCGCGGCCGATGAAGCTGGTCAGCTGCGCCTTGAGGTTCGTGCGGCGTGCAGCGGGTGATGGGGCCGGCGCGAGCTCACCGCGCAGCACCGCGAGGTGGAGCTGCTGCAGCTCGGGCGAGGGGTCCACGCCCAGCTCGTCGGCCAGCGCGCCCCGTAACCGCTCGTAATGGCGCAACGCTTCGGCCTGATCACCGGCCGCTGCGAGCGTCCGGATCAGTACGCCGGCAAGGCGCTCGTGCAACGGGTGCTCGGTCGCCAGTTGGCCGAGCATGGCGACGTCCGGGGAGCCGGCAGCTTCGGTGTTGTCGAGGACAGCCGTCAGGCGCAGGTCGTCGAGACGGCCCGCGCGGGCGAGGACGGCCGCGCCGCAGTCGCCGAGCGCGGCCGTTGCTGGCGAGGACCGCCAGAGGTCGAGGGCAGTCCGCAGGGCGTCGGCTGCCGCTGCGTGCTCGCCGCGCCGCAGGGCGGCCGCACCCTCGGCTGCGAGCCGTTCGAAGCGCAGGGCGTCGACGTCGCCGGGGTCGGCGGCGAGCCGGTAGCCGGCGGCCGAGGCGATGACGGCGCCCGCGCCGCCGAGCGCGCGGCGCAGCCTCGAGACGAGGGTCTGCAGCGCGTTAACCTCCTCGGCCGGCGGCTGGGTGCCCCAGACGGCGTCGACCAGCGCGGTCGTGCTGACCGGACGTCCCGCGTCCAGCGCAAGGCGGACCAGCAGCGTGCGCAACCGGGCACCTGCGATCTCGACCGGGCGGCCGGTCGGGTCACCGACCACGAGCGGCCCGAGGATCGCGATCTGCACGACGTCAACTGTCCCACGCGCGGGTGGGCAGGATGGGCGTATGCGCACGGAAACGATGCAGGTCCGCACCGGTGGACGACCCGAGGTTCACGACCTCACCAGCGACTGTTCGGCTTTCGTTCGTGGCGAGGGCGACGGGCTGCTCAGCGTGTTCGTCCCGCACGCCACGGCCGGCGTGGCCATCCTCGAGACGGGCGCCGGCAGCGACGACGACCTGCTCATCGCGCTCGACGAGCTGCTCCCCCGCGACGACCGCTGGCGGCACCGACACGGCAGCCATGGCCACGGGCGCGACCACGTGCTGCCGGCGCTGATCGCGCCGTCGATCACCATTCCGGTGGTGGACGGCGCCCTGACCCTGGGCACCTGGCAGTCGATCTGCCTGGTCGACACCAACGTCGACAACGCCGTACGGACCGTCCGGCTCAGTTTTCTCGCCGGCTGAGGGCCCCTTGAACACGCGGACCGTCGCCCGGAGGGTGCACACTGAGGGGATGAGCGACACGACGTGGATGAACAATCTCGAGGTTCGGTGCCGCTGCGGGCAGATCGGCGTCATCAACGGGGTCGAGGGATCCAGCGCCTTCCCGGACAACGTCTGGGTGACCCACCGGGTCGGGCTCACGATGCAGACGCACATTCACCGCAAGCCCCAGATGACCGCGATCATGGCTCAGGTGGCGCGGCAGTCCGCGAAAGACGGCGACGAGCAGTAGCCAGTTGCCCGGCCTGAACGAGTCCTGCCTGCTGTCGGTCCGGGCCATTGCGCAACGCACCGTCGAGCCGGACGAGACGATCATGCACGCCAGCATGGTCGCCATTGCCGCCAGCAAGAGCGTCGCTCAGCAGCAGTTGGAGATCGCCGTCCAATCCCTGTCGGACGGGTTCGCTGATCTCGGTGGCCTGCCGGAACGGGCGGACGCACCTCACGAAGCGCTGTCCTGGGGTGCACACTCGATGCGCACCGAAGCCGAGCACCGCCACGACAAGAACGGTTCGCAGGCGACGGGTCAACACATCGCTTCCGTGACGTTGCAGGTCGGAGTTCGGGATTTCACTTTGCTCACGGGCGTTCTCGACGCACTGACCTCCCGCGACGACATCACGCTGCACGGCATGTCCTGGCAGGTGGACGAAGACAATCCGGCTTGGTCGCTCGTGCGAGCCGACGCCATCCGAGGCGCGCTGATCAAGGGTCAGGACTACGCGACCGCCCTCGGCGGCCGAGTCGAGCGGGTCCAGCACGTAGCGGACGCTGGATTACTGGGCGGCGAGGCGGTCAGCACCCCGCACCGGCAGGCCACTGCCCTGGCACTGCGAGGAACGCGACGGACATCGCTGAACCCCGAGCCGCAGGTCGTGACAGCGGTGATCGACGCGCGACTGATCACCACCGTCGGAGCCCTGCCGGAGCGTCCAGCCGACTAGAGCGTGTCTTGTAGATCATTGGGGTTAGGTCTGTGTGCCTGTCGGACGTAATGGATGAGCGGCTGAGCCGGCACGACCTGACCGACGAGCAGTGGGCGTTGATGCCGCCGAATCCGCGGCGGGGGCACCGGTGGGCCGATCACCGGCTGGTGATCGACGGGTTTCCTGGCCGCGTTGCAGACCGGCAGTGACGTACCGGATGGCCGGTCGGGCGGGCAGATGCGGAAGGTCGCGGTCGATTCGACCATCGTGCGGGCGCATCAACATGCGGAAGGGGCTCGGCACGCACCGCCGGTCGACGTGCCCGCCGACCGCCTCGAACCGATCGCGTTGGGCCCTTCGAGCCGGGGCGGCCACGCACTCGGCCATGAGCACGGGCGGCAACACGCTCTAGGCGTCGGCGGGCAGCATCCCGTCGCGCCGCTCCGCGGCGAGACGGAGCGTCAGGTGGGGCCGCTGGAGTGCATCTCAGCACGCAAAGCGGACTCCGGCACGCACGGTGGCGGTGGCGCCGGAAAAATCTTTGAAGAAAATCGTGGGCTAGCTGTCGATCCGGCGGCAGGGTGTTCGTCGTAGCTGATGACGGAGCCGGACAGGCCGGCCCGCGACCCAGTGCAGGAGGCAGCTCCATGGCC
>NZ_CAXTHK010000022.1:0-75073 GCF_964244045.1 uncultured Jatrophihabitans sp.
CACAGCCACTGCGGTCTCAAGACCACCGTCCACTTCACCACCGCCCTTTCGGCGTCTTGGCGTACACCGCAACCATCGGCTGCCGACTGCTCGACTTGAGCGTCGAAACTGGCCCAAAACGGTGATATCGCCCGACGCGCTGTCCGCGCGCCCGCGGAGGTGACCCCACGCCACATACACCCGGGAGCTCACGGGCGTGACGACCTGCACCTGGCCCTTCAGCTGGCCGCCGACCGCAGTGTCGACAAATAGCGCCAACGAATAGCGCCGACGCCTACCGCTGCGTCGCGAGCCAGTCCTCGAAGGTGGTCGGGGCAATGCGGGCGCCGTCGCAGGGCAGCAACACGTCGCCGGCCATTGCCGGGCCGAACATCCCCGACCAGGTCGGCACGAGCTTGACCGCGTGTCCGCGCGCGTCGTTGGTACGCCGGGCCATGTCGACCAGGTCCTGCTGGTCGGGTCCGGCGATGTCGGCGTAGCGCCCCTGCGGCGCGCCGGCGACGACCTCGGCAAGAATGTCCGCCACGTCCGCGGGTGCTATGGGCTGCACCAGCAGCGGCGCAATCGGGGCAATGCCGTCGTGCTCGCTCCATTGCACGACCGACGCGGCGAAGTCATGAAATTGGGTGGCCGGAACGATCGTCCACGGCACCGCTCCCGCGACCACCAGGCGCGCCTGCTCCTGCTTGCCCGCATAGTGCGCGTCGCCTTCGACGCGGTCGACCCCAGCGATCGAGAGGAGCACGTGATGGCGTACGCCGGCCCGCTCCTCGGCGGCAAGCAGGTTCCTGGTGGTGGTGCTGAAGTACTCCACCGCCTCAGCGATGCCGGTCGCCGTGGAGTTGGTGGCGTCGACGACGGCCTCGACACCGCCCAGCGCCGCGTCGAGGCCGTCACCGGTCAGCAGGTCCACACCCAGCGAACGGCTGATGCCAACGACATCGTGGCCCGCCCGGTCGAGCGCGGCGACGGTGAGTGCCCCGATGTTTCCGGTCGCTCCGGCAACGGCGATTCGCACAATCGCATAATCGCATGCACCTCCGCAGACAGTCGACAACCGCGCGGGTCGCGAACGCCGGCCGGGTCCGGGCAGCTAGGCGTCGTCGGACATGCCGAGCATGACGTCGACCATCGAGGTGAAGGCGCCGATCGCGCTGAAGCCGCCGTCCACCGGGAGCAGCACGCCGGTGATCCAGGCCGCGTCTTCGGATGCGAGGAAGACGATCGCGTTCGCGACATCCTCCGGCATGCCGGGATGGGCGAGCGCGGTGGCGGCCAGAATTGCCGCGAGCATCTGGGGGTGATCCCAGAACCCCCGGTTCATTGCCGTCGGCAAGAAGCCCGGCAGCACGGCGTTCACGGTGATCCCGTCCGCACCGAGCTCGGTGGCCAGTGCACGGGTCATCGCGTGGACCCCGCCCTTGGCCGCCGCGTACGCGGTGATGTTCGCGTTGCCGAAGGAGCCGGCGATGGAGCCCAGGTTGATGATGTGACCGGCCGCGCGGCCGATCCGCGGCTGGGACCGCATCGCCCGGGCGGCCACCTTGCAGCCGAGCCAGGTGCCGGTCAGGTCAACCGCCAGCTCTTTGTTGAACGCGTCGATGGGCATGTCGTCGATGGGCGACGGCACGACGATGCCCGCGTTGTTGACCCAGATGTCGATGCGGCCGTGCCGCTCGACCGCCTGCTGACCGAGCGCGTCCATCTCCTGCGGTGAGGTCACGTCGGCTCGCACGAAGGACGCGGCGCCGCCCAGGTCCTCGATCTGCTCGTGGGTCGGCAGGCTCCCGGTTTCCTCGAAGCCGCCGGTCGCCGGGTCGGGGCGCAGGTCGGCGCAGGCGACCGCGGCCCCCTCGCGCGCCAGGGCCAGAGCGGTAGCCCGGCCGTTGCCCGAGCTCGCGCCGGTGACCACGGCGACTCGTCCGTCGAGCTTGCCTTCCCGGGTGCTCATGCGCCGGCTCCCGCAACACTCGGCGTGACCGAGACAGAGATCTCGCCGACATGTTCGATCGACAGCGTGACGGCGTCGCCTGCCACCAGCCACGGATAGCTGTCCAACCCGTGCGTGCGGGACAGTTCGAGAATGCATCCGGTGCCGACCGTGCCGCTACCGATCACGTCGCCGGTGCGCAGCTCCGTTCCGCGAGACGCGTACGCAAGCAAGTCGCCGAAGCTCCAGTGAATGGTCGAGAAGTTGCCTTTGCTGTACGGCTCGCCGTTGACGGTCGCTGTCATTGCGAGGTCGTAGGCGTTCCCGGCGCGATACGGCTCCAGCTCGTCGGGAGTGACCAGCACCGGCCCCAGGCTCGTGGCCGTGTCCTTGCCCTTCGCCGGACCGAGATGCAGCCTCATCTCGCGTTCCTGCAGGTCGCGCGCGCTCCAGTCGCAGAGCACCGTGTACCCGGCGATGTGCTGATCGGCGTCGCGCGCCGCGATGTTCGAACCGGGTGCGCCGATCACCGCGGCGATCTCCAGTTCGAAGTCCCACGCCACGCTTCCTGGCGCGATCGGGACGTCGTCGTGCGGTCCGCGGATCGCCGCGGGGTTGGAGAAGTAGAAGACGGGGACTTCGTACCAGAGCGGATCGACCTGAAGCCCCAGCGCGGTCGTCGCCGTGACCACGTGCTCCTCGAAGGCCATGAAGTCGCGCACCGATGGCGGAACCGGCACCGGCGCGTGCAATCGCACGTCGGCCAGCGCTAGCGCCTCGGACGGCGACGTGCGGGCCGATCGAGCTGCTGTCGCCAACGCCTCGGGCGAGCCCAGGATCTCGATCAGCGTCGCAGGGGAGCGAAGGCCGTAGACCACGAAATCCTCGACGAGCCCGACGGCCGGGTCGGAGGTCGCGGTCGAGTACGTGCACCAGCGCATGTCCTAGCCTTTCGTCGCCAAGTCCAAGAGCCGAGCGGCCGTGCCGCCGGCGATTGCGTCGCGGTCGGCTGGCGGCAGCCCTGCGGCGTCCAGCCGATCGAGCGGATCGAGCACGCCCATGTCGAACGGGTAATCCGAACCGAGCACGACGTGCTCAGCTCCCAGCACCTTCACCAGTGCTGTCAGGATGTCGGCTTCGTAGACGAGGGAATCCACCCAGATGCGGTCCAGGTATTCACTCGGCGGCCGGCTCATCGTTCGGCTCTCCGGGCGCACCTGGTAGGCGTGGTCGGCGCGGCCCAGGTAGTGCGGGAAATACCCGCCACCGTGTGCGCCGCACACCCGCAGCCGCGGGAACCGGTCGAACACCGCGCCGAAGACCAGGTGGGTCAGTGCCAACGTCGTCTCAGTCGGGTTCCCCACGATGTTGCCGAGGTAGGAGGTCGCCAATCGCGGGCCGAGGCTGCATCCCCACGGATGGATGAAGACGAACGCACCCAGCTCCTCGGCAGCGGCCCAGAACGGGTCGAGCGATCGGTCGGACAGCTCTCGGCCGGCGACTGAGGTCGAGATCTGGACACCTCGCATTCCCGCGGTGAACGCCCGGCGCAGTTGATCGACGGCAAGCGCCGCATGCTGCAGCGAGACCGTCGCCAACCCGACGAGACGCCGGGGTTCGAGCGCGACGAGGTCGAGGATGTGCCCGTTCGCGGCGGCGACGAGGTCGGCGGCGAGCGCTTCGTCGGCCCAGTAGTGGTAGAGCGTGGGCACGACGCTGACCGCTTGCACGTCGATCCCGCCGGCGTCCATTCGGCCCAGCCGGGCGGCCGGCGTCGTCAGGAACGGCTGGTATGACGTGGTTGCAAGCTCGATGTTCCGCGCTGTGGACTCGACGCCGAACGTCGCGAGCTGCGCCGCGCGTTCGGCGTCGAGCCCTGCTTGACCGTCGACCAGCTTGTCGATCGCCGGCACGTCGACGTGGGCGTGCACGTCGACTGTCTGCGTCCGGCTCACCGGATCACGCACCGGTTGCGCTGCGTGCCCAGGCCAGTGATGGCGCCTTCCATGACGTCGCCGGCCCGCAAGTAGCGCCCGTAGTGCGCGCCGTTGCCGGCGGGCGAGCCGGTGAGCAGCAGGTCGCCGGGACGCAGCGGGGTGATGGCGCTGACGTGCTCGATCAGGCGCGGGATGTCGAAGATCATGTCTGCGGTGGATTCGTCCTGCATCACCTCGCCGTTGAGCGAGAGGCAGATCCGCAGATCCATCGGATCGGGCACGAATCGGGCGGGCGTCACCCACGGTCCGAGCGGCAGGAATGTCGGCGCGTTCTTCCCGGCCAGCCAGTCGGTGCCGAGCGACGGGATGTCCGGCCGGAAGATCCGGTCGCGCGTGCTCAGATCGTTGACGATGACGTAGCCGGCAACGCAGTCCATCGCCCGGTCCCGGTCGACCAGATAGGCGTAGGCGCCGATGACGACGCCGAGTTCGAGCTCCCAGTCGTGCTGCACGCCGGTCGGCGGCAGGACGACGTCGTCCACTGGTCCGCACACGGCCGAGGGCAGGCCGAGAAAGACATACGGCGTGCCTGAGCTGGCGCGCTCGTCCATCGTCGCGACGGCTCGCGCGCGGACATCGTCAAGATCGTCCGCGCCCTGCTCCGCAGCCGCGGCCACCATCAGCTGCACCACGTGGGTGCGGTAGTTGGCGCCGCTCTGAAAGACCTGGTTGGGAACGAATGGCGCGGCGGCGGTCAGCGACGACAGAGCAAGCGCCGACGCCGGTACAGCGCCACCTGAGACCGCGGCGTCGAGGGCGGCGCTGCTGCGGGCCCAGTCGGCGAGCAGCGCCTCGACGGTCGTGGCGCCGAAGCCGAGCTCGGCCAGCGGCACCACCTGCTCGCCCACCAGGACGCCGGCGAAGGCGTCGCCGACCGCGGGCCGGAACGTGCCGAGCTGGTATGCCATCAGGTCTCCGTCGGGCTTGGCGGGCGATGCGACGCCGGTCACCTCGTCCGACGTCGCGACCCTAGGTCTGACCACCCCAGATGGGAAAGACGCGCTCGCCGATACCCGTCATCGACGGCGGCGATGGGCTCGCCGCGGCGTCACAGGTTCGCCGCCAGCGTCGCCACCTGTTCGCGCAGCCATTGGTGCGCCGGGTCGCTGTGCAGCACCGGGTGCCAGTACATCGTCTCCACGATCGGCGCCAGCTGCACCGACGTCTTCAGGATCTTGAGGTCGCGGCGCACATGTGACGCCGCGACAAGCCGCTCGTGCACGAACGCGAACAGCGGCGTGCCCGGGAGCAACGCTGGAACGAGGGTGAAGCTGAGCGTCGACAACGCGACCTTGGGCTCGATCCCGAGCTCGCGCAGCTGGACGTCGACGTAGGCGGCGTTCCCGCCGACCGGGTTGTACTGGATGTAGGGAAGTCGCACGATCGCGTCGCGGTCGAGGATGTCTCCGACGTCGCGGTTCTGGCTCCAGACCGCCGGCACGTACCGGTCGGTGAACAGCGCGCGATGCGGGAAGCCAGCCATCCTGATGTCCTTCAGCTCGCGCGGCATGATCACGAGATCGACCTGCGACCGCTCGAGATTGACCGCGGTGGCGCCGTCCACCGGAACCACGTTGACGGCGACCCCCGGCGCTTCGCGGTACAACAGCTCGAGCAGCGGGCGCAGCAGCACCAGCGTCACGTAGTCGCTCGCCACGACGGTGAACGTGCGGAAGTCGACGGCCGGGTCGAAGCGCGGAGTCGTCACGAACAGCTGCTCCAGACCGGTCAGCGCGGCCCGAACCGGTTCGAGCAGGGCCTGACCCATCGGCGTCAGCTCGAGAACTCGACCGCTGCGCACGAGCAACGGGTCGTCGAACAGCCGGCGCAGCCGACCGAGGGCCGCGCTCATCGCCGGCTGACCGATGCCCACCGCCTCTGCCGCACGTGTGACGTGCCGGTGTTCGAGCAAGGCGTTCAACGGCAGCAGGAGGTTGAGATCGGCTCGTCGCAGCGTCGCGGACACATCCACGCCGTTCATCGTCCCAGAACGAACGGGCTCCATCGACAGCGTCGATGACGTGCATCCCCAGGGCCGTCTATGCCGTACCTGCCTCGGCGTCCTAGCGTGCAGTGCACTAGATCTGATCCTTCGGAGGCAGTCGTGAGAGTTCTCGTCGTCGGTGCCGGGATCGGCGGCCTCGGCGCGGCCATCGCTCTCACCCAGCACGGATACGACGTCGATGTCGTCGAAGTCAAGCCGGAGTTCTCGGTCTACGGGGTCGGCATCAATCAGCCTGCGAACAGCTTGCGTGCCCTCAGGTCGCTGGGCGTGCTCGATCGCTGCCTGGCCGTCGGGTACCAGTTCGACCAGTGCGACTTCTACGGCGCCGACGGCGAGCATCTGGTCAACATCCCGTACGGCTTCAGCGGAGAGGACGTGCCCTGCAACAACGCGCTGTCCCGGCTCGACCTGCACCGCATCCTGCTGGAGCGGGCTGAGGACGTCGGCATCAAGGTCCGCTACCACACCAGCGTCGCCGACCTCGCCGATCGCGGGGACGAGGTCGAGGTCGAGCTGACCGACGGCCGGCACGAGACCTACGACCTCGTGGTTGCCTTCGACGGCATCAAGTCCTGGACGCGGCGCAAGATCTTCGGCGACCAGTTCGATCCGGTGCACTCCGGATTCGGGGTCCTGCGGATCACGCTGCCGCGACCGGCGGAGGTCACCGGGATGCGGGTCTACCAGGCACTCGGCGTCAAGCTCGGCTTCTGCCCGCTGAGCGAGGAGTCGATGTACATGTTCGTCGTGACACCCCAGCCGTCGAATGTGGTGCACGATCCGGCGACGCTGGGCGACCTGCTTCGCAGCCAGCTCGAGCCCTTCGGCGACCTGCCCGGGCGCGTTCGTGACTCGATCAGCGGCCCGGCCGGGATCGTGTACAGCCCGATCTCCGACGTCATGCTGCCCCTGCCGTGGTTCTCCGGCCGGGTCGGCGTGCTGGGCGACGCCGCGCACGCGTGCGCGCCCCACCTCACCCAGGGCGCCGGCATGGCGCTCGAGGACGGTGTCGTGCTGGCCGAGATGCTGGCTGAGACGCTAACCGGCGGCGGGCCGATCGAGCAGATCCTGCGGCAATTCGGCGAGCGCCGCTTTCCGCGCGCCAAGCTCGTGCAGGACGTGTCGCACCAGATTCTGGCGAACGAGATGGCGATCAACGCCGACAACTACGCCGCTTCCGTGGAGGCGATGCGCACCCACCTGCCGGACCAGTCGCGCGCCGTCGACAGGTTGCTCGACGCCCCAGCATGAGCACCCCGACGTGAGCAGTCCGACGTGAGCGCCGCGCTCGGACCGGCAGAACTGGTGGAGGTCGCCGAGCAGGTCTTCGCCTACATCCAGCCCGACGGTTCATGGTGGATCAACAACACCGGTTTCGTCGTCGGCAGCACGGCGGTGATCAGCGTCGACGCGTGCTCGACGCGTGCCCGCACCGCGGCCTACCTCGAGCGGATCGCCACCGTCTCCCGCGCGCCGGTCACGACGCTGATCAACACCCACCACCACGGCGACCACACGTTCGGCAACTACCTGTTCGACACGGCGACCATCGTCGCGCACGAGAACTGCCGCACCTCGTTGCTGCAGGCCGGACTGCCGCCACGGCCCGGCGTGTGGGATCCGGTCGACTGGGGGGACATCGAGCTGGCGCCGCCCACGCTGACGTTCACCGACCGGGTCACGCTGTGGTCCGACGACGACCCGATCGAGGTCAGCTACGTCGGCCGGCCGGCGCACACCGACAACGACAGCCTGGTGTGGCTGCCCCGCCAGCAGGTGCTCTTCTGCGGAGACCTGCTGTTCAACGGCGGAACGCCGTTCCTGCTGATGGGATCGGTCAGCGGGGCGATCGGCGTGCTCACCGACGTCGTCGGCGCCTATCCAGCGGCGGTGATCGTGCCGGGCCACGGGGCGCCGTGCACGGGCAGCCTCATCGACACCGTGGTCGGCTACCTGCGCTTCGTGCTCAGCGTCGCCCGACAGGGTCTCGACGCCGAGGTCGGGCCGCTCGACGCCGCGCGGCAAACCGACCTCGGCCAGTACGCCGACTGGCTCGACGCCGAACGCATCGTCGGCAACCTGCACCGCGCCTACTGCGATCTCGACCCCGCCGGGCACCCGCTCGACGTCGCGGCCGCGCTTGCCGACATGGTCGCCTTCCACGGTGGCCCGCTTGCCTGCTACGCGTGAAACCGTCGCCCGCAGCGACCCGTCCCAAGGAGACAGCCGGTGTCCGAGCCGCTGACCCGTTCGCCCATTACCCACCTGCGTCATGTGGGCCTCGCCATGCCCGACTACCGGGAATCGGTCGATTTCTACGACAAGATCTGGGGCCTGGTGCCCGTCGCGAACGACTCCGACATCACCTTTTTCGCGACACCTGCCCACCCTGAGCAGTACATCCTGCGGGTGCGCCGCGCTGCGGAGAAGCGGCTCGACCTGCTGTCGTTCGCCGTCGAGACAGCACACGACGTCGACGCAGTCACCGAGCGCATGATCGCCGCGGGCGTGCAGCTCGACCGGGAACCGGACAAGCTCGGTACGCCCGGCGGCGGCTACGGCATGCGCTTCTTCGACCCGGACGGGCGGTTGATCGAGGTGTCGGCCGACGTCGCCGACCGGCCCTACCGTCCGCTCGAACCCCGCGAGTCCATTCCGCAGAAGCTCAGCCACGTGGTCGTCAACGCCACCGACGTGGTTGCGACCAAGAAGTTCTACGAAACCCTGCTCGGCTTCCGGTTGTCGGACTGGCTCGAGGACCAGATGTGCTTCCTGCGCACCCGCGTCGACCACCACATCCTTGCCATCGCACACGGGCCGCACACGTCGCTGAACCACGTGTCGTTCGAGATGCGCGGGATTGATGAGTACATGCGGGGAACGGGGCGGATGAAGCGGTCCGGGAGGCCGCCGATCTGGGGACCGGGCCGGCACGGCGCGGGGGACAACACGTTCTCCTACTTCCTCGACCCGAACGGCAACATCGTCGAATACACGACTGAGCTGGAACGCATCGAGGACGACGCGGCGTGGGAGCCGCGGGTCTGGGTTGCGACGCCCGAGGAGGCCGACCAGTGGGGGACGTCGAACCCGATCACCGAGCAGATGATCCCGGCGATGTTCAACGACCCGGACCGCGGCGTGTGGACCGGCTCGCCGATCTGAGCCCGCCGCGCCGGCAGGGGGTCAGCTGAACTCGCGGCCGGCTCAACCTCGCAGCGTCAGTTGAACTCCATGCCGCCGTTGACGTTGAACGCCGACCCGGTGATGTTGCGGGCCTTCGCCGAGGCCAGGAAGGCCACCATGTCGGCGATGTCGGCGGGTTCCTGCAAGCGGCCGAGCGCGATGCGGTCGTAGAACATCTGCCAGGTGTCGTCCTCGGTCTTGTCGTACAGCGTCGACATCTTCTCCACGACGCCCTCGTGCAGCTGGGTGCGGATCACTCCCGGGCAGACCGCGTTGACGGTGACGTCGTACTGCGCCAGCTCGCGGGCCATCGTCTGGGTCATGCCGATCACCGCCCACTTCGACGCGGCGTAGGGAAGGATGTTCGGCGACGCCCGTTTCGCGACCACCGACGAGATATGAATGATGCGCCCAGACCGTTGCTCGATCATCGGCGGCGTGGCGGCCTTGGTCGTCAGGAACAGCCCGCGCGCATTGATCGACATGACGCGGTCGTACTCGTCGGCGGTGAGCGTGTGGAACGGGCCGGGTCGCGGGCCAACTCCGGCGTTGTTGACCAGGATGTCGAGCCGACCGCGTCGCTCGAGAATGCGGGCGACGACGTCGGCGCTGGATTGCTCGTCGCGCACGTCGTGGGCGGCCGCGAAAGCGCGGCCGCCGCCGGCGGTGATCGCCTTGGCGGTCAACTCCGCCTCGTCCGCGTCGATGTCGGCCACGACGACCTCGACGCCGTCTGCGGCGAGCGTCTCGGCGATCGCGCGCCCGATTCCTCGGGCGGCGCCGGTGACCAACGCGACCTGATCCGACAAGCTCATCGGTGCCTCCTGGGGCTGGTTCACAACATTTCCAAGACGGTCTGACCGTGCGTGGTGCCCGCTTCGACCTGGGCATGAGCATTCGACACGTCGGCGAAGGGCACCCGCCGCACGTGATCGCGAGGTGGCCGGAATCCCTCGTGGACATCGCGCCAGACCGCCGCCATCTGGGCGCGGTTGCCGGTGCGGACGCCGATCAACGACTGGCTGCGCAGGTAGAAGGGCAGCAACTGCATCGGTAGCGCGTCGTGGCTGATCGCGCCGGACACGATGATGCGGCCCAGGTACGCGACGGCTGGCCGGTAGGCGGCCCAGACCGCCGGCAGGCCGAGGTTGTCGATCACGCAGTCCAGTCCCCAGCTGCCGGCCGCGGACGCGATCAGCTGGGGGAGCTGCTCGCCGTCGCCGTCGACGCTGGCCGCGAGCGGCAGTCCGTCAAGCCGGTCGGGACGGTCGGCCAGCCGGTCGACGCCGATCACGCGCGCGCCGCGCCACGCCGCCAGCGTGGCCGCCATCGAGCCCAACGCGCCCCCGGCGCCGATGACGAGCACCGTGCTGCCTTCGCCGACGAGCCCCGCGTCGAGCTGGGCGCGGGCGACCGGGCCGTTCGCGGCCACCGCCGCGGCGGACGCCGCGTCGACGTCGTCGGGCAGCCGATGGACGTTGCCGGCAGGAGCGACGACGTATTCGGCGTAGCTGCCCTGGCGGTGCACGCCGATCAAGCCAAACGTCTCGCACGCCTCTTCGTGGCCGATCACGCAGCCCCGGCACTTGCCGCAGGACAGCACCGCCGAGACGGCCACGCGCGTGCCCGGCGACAGGTCGCCCACGGCTGACCCCACGGCGTCCACCACGCCGGCGTGCTCGGTGCCCAGCACGTGCGGGAACGCGGTGATCATCGGTCCGAACGGCGGCCGGCCGGCACGCGCCGCGACGTCCTTCGTCCGGGCGACCGCGACGGCCTGCACCCGGATGCGCACCTCGTCAGCGCCCGGTTCGGGCAGCGGCAGCTCCGCCGGCACCAGAACCTCCGGGCCGCCGAAACCGTTGATCACCATCGCCTTCACGAACGCTCACCCGCAGGTGGGTTCGCCATCGCGGCGATGACCTCGGGACTGATGCCGCCGCTGGTTCCCCACACGTCGGCGTTCTCCTGGTTGCGCACCCACGAGTGCGGCTGCCAGTCGTCGGCAAGAACCAGCAGTTCGGCCGTGTACTCGATGACGTTGCCGACGGGATCGACGAAGTAACAGAACACATTGCCGCCGGGACCGTGCCGGCCCGGTCCCCAGATGGTGTCGAAGCCGGCCTTGCGCATCCGGCCCAACGCCCGCATGACCTCATCCGCTGACTCGACCTCGAACGCGACGTGGTTGAGCGACGTCCAGCGGCCCGGCGCCAGCACGATGCAGTGATGCAGCTCGTTGCAGCGCAGGAACACCATCTGGTCGTTCTCGTACCAGTCCGAGATCTGAAACCCCAGCACCTGCTGGTAGAAGTCTTTGGCCGCGGTCATGTCGGTGCAGTTCAGGACGATATGGCTGAGGCGATCGGGGCCGAAGTCTCGCCCGGGCGCGCCGTCGTGCTCGGCGAGGTCGGCGCTGACCTCCAGCCGCCGGCCCTCTGGATCGCGGATGATCGCCCGGTAGCCGCCGCCCGGCTCGGTGCTGGCTGCGGGGCGTCGCTCCACCTCTGCGCCCGCGTCACGCGCCCGCTGGACGATGGTGTCGACTGCGTCCGGCGAGGACGCGGCCAGGCTGATCAGCTCCAGGCTGTGCCCGTGGCCCGGCGCCAGGGTGAAGACATGGTGCTCCGGCCCGCGCGCGCGTAGCTGAATCGCGCCGTCGGTCGTCTCGGCGACGCGTTCCAGGCCCCAGGTCTGCTCGTAGAACGGCAGCAAGACAGCCGGGTCCTGCGCCGAGATGGCGATGCTGCGCAGGCGCGTGATGAGCGTCATCGCGCGCTCCTGCGTTCGATGGTGTTTCGCAGCTGGCCCACCCCGGGGATGTCGACGTCCACCACGTCGCCCGGCGCGAGGAAGGTGCCGCTCGAGGCGCCGACGCCAGCGGGGGTTCCGGTGACGATGACATCGCCGGGCTCCAGGGTCAGCAGTTCGCTGGCTTGCGCGACCATCGTCGCGACGTCGAGCACCATGTCCGAGGTATTGCCGTCCTGGCGCAGCTCGCCGTTGACCCGGGTTCGGATGGGTAGCTGCTGAACGTCGTCGATCTGCCACGCGGGAACGATGCCGGGACCGAGCGGCAGCGATGTGTCGGCGCCCTTGGACGCGACCCAGTCCCACACGAACGGCGCCGCCGGGGTGTCTCGACGGTGGGGGCCCCGCAGCGAGATGTCATTGGCCACGCAGTAGCCGGCCACGTGCGACAGCGCGTCGCCGCGGGCAATGTCGCGGCCGCCGCGCGCCATCACGACGGCGAGCTCGCCTTCCCAGTCGACCTGGTCGTGCTGCCAGTTCTCGCCGACCAGCACCGGATCGGTCGGGCCGATGAGGCTGGTGGTGGGTGGTTTGAAGAAGAAGTACGCCGTCCACGAGTCGCCCAGTCCGGACTGCTTCATCTCGGCGAGGTGATCGCGGTAGTTGGGTCCCGAGCACAGCACTTTCGCCGGGTACCGCAGCGGTAGCAGGATCGTCGGGTCAGCGATGAGCTCGCCGGTGGCGCCGTCATGGGCGCGCAGCTCCGGCTCGAGCTCGGTCCAGTCGCGGACGACGTCGAGCACGCCACCGTAGCCGCGCAGGAACCCCGGGATTCGCACCTGCGTCTCGCCCAGCTGCCGCACGCCGACCTGGGGCTCCGCGGTGGCTGCGCTGGTCACCGTCACCAGCGCCCAGTTGGCCGTGCTCGGACTTGTCATCGTTTGCCTCCTGTGGTCCAGTCAACAGTAGCGTAGTACCTACTCAAGTAGTTAGGGTGAGCCTATGCGTCGCATCGATCTGCACTGCTATCCCGGCACCGACGAGTGGGTGCGCTCGCAGGGCCCATATGCCGAAGCGCTGGCCCGCTACTGGAAGAAGCCGTGGGTGGGCCGGGCCGAGGATGACGTGGTCGCCGATATCCGCACGGCGGGGATGGAGGCGGTGCTCGTGGCCTTCGACATCGAAAGCTCCACCGGGGCCCCAGCCTGTGGGAACACGTCGGTCGCGGCCATGCGCGATCGACACCCGGACGTCTTCCTGGGCGCATGGGGCGCGGTCGATCCGCTGTCAGGCGTCGCCGCCGTCGCCGAAGCCGAACGAGCAGCTCGCGAAGACGGCGTGTTGGGCTTCCACTTCCACCCGATCATGGGTCACTTTCGGGTCGACGACCCGCAGTGGCGGCCGCTGTTCGCGCGAATCGCCGAGCTCGGCCTGCCTGTTATGGTCGATGTCGGCACCACCGGCATGGGCGCGGGGCTGCCGGGCGGGCTGGGTAGTCGGATCAGCGACGCGCACCCGCTCGCGATCGACAACCTCGCCGCCGACCTGCCGGACCTGACGATCATCGCGGCGCATCCCGGTTACCCGTGGATCGATGAGATGACGGCGGTCGCGCTGCACAAGGGCAACGTGTTCTGGGAGCTGTCGGGGTGGGCCCCCAAGCACTTCCCGCCCGGGCTGCGCACCGACATCCGAGCCCGCCTGCAGGACAAGATCATGTTTGGCACCGACCATCCGAGCATCCCGTTCGACCGGTTGCTGAACGAGTGGTCCGACCTCGGCTACTCCGAGGACGTCATGAACAAGGTGTTCCACGCCAACGCCGAGCGAGTGCTTGGCTTCGACCGAGTGGCGGCAGCCTGATGGCGCGGCCGCGCGAGGACGACGGGAGACGCACGTGAGCGAGCCCCGACGCCCCGCTGCGCTGGTTACCGGTTCGGCCGCCGGCATCGGCCGCGCTGCTGCGCTGCGGCTGGCCAGCGCCGGCTTCGACGTCACCATCAACTACAGCAGGTCGGCCGAGCGCGCCGAGCAGGTCCTCGGCGAGCTGCACGCGATCGGCGGCGCTCACCAGGCGGTGCGCGCCGATGTCGCCGACGACGCGGCGGTGCGCGAGCTGGTCGGGCGCGCCGTCGAACGGACCGGCGCGTTGGACGTCCTCGTCAACAACGCCGGCACCACCAGCGAGACCCCGCCGCGGGACCTGGACGCTCTCGACTTCGCCGATTGGGACCGGGTCATGGCGACGAACGTGCGCGGTCTCGTGCAGGTCGTCCGCGCCGCGGCGCCGGGCCTGCGGGCGGCGCGCGGCTCCGTCGTCAACGTGGCCAGCATCGTCGGCTTGCGGCCGGGACCCCAGCCATTGGTGTACGCGGCTAGCAAGGCCGCTGTAGTCAACCTGACCCGAACGCTGTCGGCGGTACTTGCGCCCGAGGTCCGGGTCAACGCGGTCGCTCCGGGATGGATCGCCGGGGAGTGGATGGAGCGCACGCTCGGCGACAACTACGACCGGCTCATGCAGCGGCGCGCCCAGCACACTCCGCTGCGGCGCAACGTCACGCTCGAGGACGTCGCGGAGAGCATTCACGCGCTTGCCGTCAGCCACCCGTTCGTCACGGGCGAGGTGATCGTCATCGACGGCGGGTACACGGCGACGACGTGAGCGTCAGCCGGTGCGTCGGGCCGACGCCGCGCCGCGGTCGGCCGTGCGCGGCTGCTCGGCCCGGTAGCTCTCCAGCTCCTGCAGGCCGGGTCCGTAGGCCGTGACGAGCTGCGCGCCGAAGTCGTTGAACACCTGCTGCATGTCGATGTCGTGGCGGATGTAGCCCTTGACGGCCGCGATGATCGCCGCGTTCGCGGTGTGGACACCGGACCATGCCCGGCCGTCTGCGGCCAGGCCGAACACGGTCTCGCGCGAGTCGGCCACCATGGCGACGTGCCGGGCCTGATGGTGGCGGAATACCGCGCCGTCTGTGCTGGCGTGCCGAAATACTCGCACACCCTCGGCGTCCAGCGTGATGCGGCCGAAAGCCAGCACCACGACGTCCACGCCGCGGGCTGCGCAGGCCGCGATCTCGTTGGCCAACGCGGTGATCTCGGCTGCGCTCGCCGACAGGTACACGCGACGCACAGCGGCGTGCAGGGCCGCGCTTGCCGACGCGAGCACTGCGTCGCGCCCGGCCAGTCCCGCGACGTCTTCCTGGGTCGACGGTTGCGGGATGTCCGTGAGGTCCGGCGTCGATCGGCGCGCGTCGTCGAGCCGCTCGTCGAATGCGGCCTGCAAACCGTCGAGCAGCGTGGCCGGATCCAGAGCTGCGAAGCGTGCTGGCTCGCCAGGCAGCTGGCGGGCGGCTCCGCGGGCCACCAGCTTGCGCAGCGCCTCGTACACCTTGGGTTGCGGGACGCCTGTCGTTTTGGCCACCGCGTACCCGGTCTGGGGCGCCGAACCGAGCAGGCCGACGTAGCAGCGCGCCTCGTACTGGGAAAATCCGAGGCTGGACAGCGCTTCGGTGAATCGTGCGTCGGCCGCGGGCGCTGAGCCGGGAAACGTCGCCATTCGGGGACCCTTCTCGTGGGATTAAGATGCATACTACCGCGGTAGGTTGCCACGGCGTTGCACGCTCGCGTCAAGACTGCTGGGTGCAGGTCTCGACAGTGTGCGGTCCGTCGTGGGCGGCCGGTGCGGCTGGCGGGCGGCGTCGCCGATGTCCCGGGGCAGCCGGAAGGCCTGCGCGGTGGCGAGCAGTGCGACCAACGCCAGAAGCAGAAACGCGATCGTGTACGGGGTCGCCGGCGCGCGGCTGCCGAAAACGGCGCTGCCGATCGGCGCGCCCACCCGCAGGGCGACCGTCGCTGCGGCGACGCCCAAGCCCGCGAACAGCTGTTGCACGGTGGCCGCGAGGCTGTTGGCGTGCCGCATCTGGTCCTCGGGGACCTCGCTGAAGCTCAGGGCGTTGTACGAGGTCAGACCAAGCGAGCGAGCGGCGCCGCTGAGCACGGTCACTGCCAGGACGGTCAGGATCGGCGTGGTGGCGGTGAACAGCCCGGCGACCGCCACGCTGGCCGCGACCGCGGCGCTCGCGCAGATCAGGTTGCGTCGAAACCCGTAGCGATTGAGCAGGAACGTCGTCGCCGGCTTGATCCCGATGTTGCCGACGAAGACGGTGAGCACGACGGCGCCTGCCTTCACCGCGCCCCACCCGAACACGTCCTCGAAGAGCAACGGCAGCAGGAACGGCACTGCGCCGACGGTCAACCAGAACGGGCACAGCCCCGAGAGCGACCGGCGCAGCGAGCGGATGCGCAGTGTCCGCAGGTCCACCACAGGCGAGGGGGCGTGCAGCAGGTAGCGCGCGGTGCCGGCCAGCACGAGCGCCGACAGCACGCCGAGGACGACGATCGCGGTCCACGACGAGGTACTCGTGGATACCAGGTGAGCGGTGTAGGTCAAACCGCCCAAGCCCGCGCACGTGAGCCCGACGCCCTTCCAGTCGAGCGGCGCTACGTCGCCTCGCGGCGACGCCGGCAACAACCGGACCGCCGCCACGAGCGCGACGGCGCCGAGCGGGACGTTGATGAGGAAGATCCACCGCCAATTGGCGTAGGTCGTGATAAGCCCACCGGCGAGCGGAGCGATCACTGGCGCGACGAGTCCGGGCCACACGATGTAGGACATCAGCTTCAGCAGATCGACCTTCGGCGTCCCGGCCAGCACGGTGAGCCTGCCGACGGGCACCATCATGGCTCCGCCGATCCCCTGCAACACCCGGGCGCCGACCAGCACGTTCAGGTTGGGGCTCGCCGCGCACAACACTGACGCGAGCGTGAAGACCGCGATGGCCGCGAAGAAGACGGCGCGGTTGCCGAAGCGCCCCGCCAGCCAGCCGCTGAGCGGGATCAGGACGGCAAGGGTGATCAGATAGGCGGTGATCACGAGACCGACCGACGCGGCCGACACGTTCAGATCCGCGGCGATCCGCGGCGCCGCTGTGACGACGATGGTGCCGTCCAGGTTCTCCATGAAGAAGCAGCCAGCAACCAGCAGGGCGACGCTGCGCTGGCGGGAACTGATCACCGGCGCGGCGGCTGCTCGCGCAGGTCGGCGACCAGCTGCTTCTTCGAGACCTTGCCCACCGGCGACAGCGGGAATTCGGGATAGATCCGCAGGTACTCCGGCAGCTTGTGCCGCGCCAGTTCGAAGGCTTGCAAGTGCACGATCACGTCCTCGAGGGTGACGGAGCTACCCTGGCGCAGCACAAGGCACGCGCACATGCGCTCGCCCAGCACGTCGTCGTCGACCGGCACGCACGCGGCGTTCAACACCGCGGGATGCGACAGCAGCAGGTTCTCGATCTCCTCGGCGGAGATCTTTTCGCCGCCGCGGTTGATCAGATCCTTTCGACGGCCCGCCACGACGTAGTTTCCGCTCGGGTGCTGCCACATCAAGTCGCCGGACATGTAGAAGCCGTCGGGTGAGAAGGCGTGCGCGTTGTGCTCGGCCGCGTCGAAGTAGCCGCGCAGCGTGTAAGGCCCGCGTGTCCACAGCTCGCCGGTCTCGCCGACCGGCACGTCGGCGCCGACCTCGTCGACCAGTCGCACCTCGTCGTCGGGGCAGATCGGCCGGCCGACGGTCTCGAGCCGCACCTCGAGCGGGTCGTCGAGCCGTACGAACATGATCAGGCCCTCGGCCATGCCGAAGTTCTCCTGGACGGTGGCATTGGCGAAGATCCGTTGCGCGCGCGCGCGCGTTTCCGGCTGGAGTCGCTGACCGCCGCTCTGGATGACGCGCATCGAGCTGAGGTCGAAGTCGGCGGCCGAGCCGTCGTTGATCAGCTTGATCAACAGTGCCGGCACCACGTGCACATGCGTCGCGCGGTCGCGCTCGATCCGACGGAAGAGGTTGGCCGCGTTGGTGGTGGCGCTCATCGCAACCGTTGCGCCGGCGAACAGGAAGCCCTGCATGCCCGGACAGGCGAGCGGCAGATTGTGCGAGATCGGCAGCACATCGAGCAGCACGTCGCCGGCGCGCACGTCGCACACGGTGACGGCAAGCTTGGAGTTGTAGGCGTAGTCGTTGTGGCTGCGCGGGATCAGCTTCGGGATGCCGGTGGTGCCGCCGGACAGCTGGAACACCGCTGGGTCCTCCGGGTCGATGGCGCTGCGCAGCTCCTTGACCTGGTCGGCCGACGTGCGCGGGTTGCCCTCGTGCAACGCCTCCAGCCGCACCGCGTTCGACTCCGGTGCCGCATCCTGCACGATGTGCAGCGTCAAGGACGGTTGTGCGCTCGCGATCCGATCGAAGATCGAGACGAAGTCCGTGTCCTTGGATGTGGCCGGCGATGCCAACGCGACCGCGCCGGACAGCCGCACGAACTGTTCGATCTCGCGGTAACGGTGCGACGGCAGCGCCATGATCGGGATCGCGCCGATGTGTTGCAACGCGATGTAGAACGACGCGAACTGCGCCGTGTTCGGCAGCTGCACCACGACGCGGTCCAGCGGACGCAAGCCCATGTCGACAAGTGCGCGCGCCACGGTCGCGGCGCGCGCCGCGAGCTCGGCATAGGTTATCGACTCGGTGTCGTCGATGATCGCCACCCGCTCGCCGTATCGCTCGAAGGCGTCGAGATAGTGCTCGACGAGCGGACGGTCCTCCCAATACCCCTTGCGTCGATATCGACGCGCGTACTCCGGCGGGAACGGGGTCACGCCTGCCAGCCTCATGAGATGCCCTTCCGTCGTAGGTCGGATCGACACCCATACTACCTACCTGCGTAGGTAGGGCTGATACGTCAGTCTCGCTTGTCTTCCTGGTTTTGGAGGAAGTCCTCGGGCATCATCGGGCACCACACGGCAGGCGGGGCAGTCCAGTCCGTTCGGGCCTGCCAGTCCTCGGTGATCTGGTCGATGTCGGTGAAGTACTCGATCCAGCTGCCCCAGGGGTCGCGGATGTAGTGGAACAGGTTGGATCCCAGCGTGTGCCGGCCGAGGCCCCAGCCCACCCGATGACCGCTATCGGCCATGGTCCGAGCGCCGATCGCGAGCTGGTCGAATGTCTCGACCTCCCAGCTCGAGTGGTGCAAGCCCGGATGGCTGCTCTGGATGAATCCGAAGATGTGGTGGTCGCCCGGCCCGCTATTCATGAAGCTCGCCTTGCCCGGCACCCGGTCGGAAAGCTTAAGTCCGAGCACGGCTGCGTAGAACTGCTCGGCGCGCAGGTTGTCCGTGGTGAAGATGAGCATGTGGCCGAGCCGACGGGGCACAGCGGGCGCGTCCGCGTCGAGCCACCTGGCCCGATCCACCCGCTGGTAGCCGCCGGCCAGGTTGACCGGGATCGTGTCGACCGCCCGCGGCTCCGCGACGTCGCGCTCGAGCAGGTTCACCAGGTTGCCGTCCTGGTCGGCGAACCACAGGCCAGCGCCGAGGTCCCCACCTGGCCCGTCGAGCAGCTCGATGTGCTGCTCCTCCAGATGCCGCTGCCACTGTGGCCCGGAGCCCGGCGCGATCGCGAAGCTGACGTGATGAAGCCGCTTGTCCGAACCCTCGACCAGCACGGTCTGGTCCTGATCGCGGCCCACGCAGCGAACGGCCAGCGACGTCGCTCGCTCGCTCACGTCGAGGCCGAAGGTGCCGTAGAAATCGGCGGCCGTCTCCAGGTCTGGAACCTGCAGGCCGTAATGCAGCAAACCATTGACTCTCATCGGGAACTCCTGGTTTCGAGCTTCATAGGCCCCGTGTAGCCGATGTCGGCCGACATCGCGCTTGTCGTTTCGAGCAACGTTGCGGTCACCGACTGCAACAGGGCCGCGTTGGCGAGTCGCTCGGGCAGCGCGATGGACACCACCAGCGGCAACTGGTCTCCGGTGGTAAATACGGGGGCGGCGACTGAATAAATGCCGGGGATGACCGCGCCGGCCGTGGTGGCGAAGCCGTCGCGCCGCACGGTGGCCGTAATTTCCTCGACGACAGCCGGATCGGCCCGGGCGACGTCTGGGCCTTGTGCGCGTAGCACCGGCCAGGTCAGCGTCGCTGGCAGGTATGTGAGGTAGACGCGTCCTACGGACGAGGTCAGCAATGGCAGCGTGGATCCGACCCGCACGGTGATGGGCAGGGCGTAGGCACCGTAGTCCCATCTTACGATCACCGGACCGTGATCGCCCCACACCGCCAGGTTGACTGCATGTCCCGTTCGGTCGCGTAACCCAGGCAAGTGGTCTGAGGCGATCCCTACCTCGTCCATGCGACGCAGGGCGTCAGCGCCGAGGCGACGCAACGAGGGGCCCAGGTCGTAACGTCCCGATGTCGGCGACTGCGCAACCAGCCCTACACGGCTCAAGCTGACCAGGTACCGGTGCACCTTGCTGGGCTGCATGCCGCTCGCGGTGGACAGTTGGGTGAGGCTCATCGGACCCCCGCCATCTTCGAGAGTGAGCAGTACCGTCATGGCGATCTCGACGGACTGAATGCCCTGACGACCGTCTTCGGAGCCCTGATCCCGGCCCGCCTCGGCGACGTCGCCACCGCTGTGCCCGGCCGGAGCAGCTACGCGGTGGACCCGGCCTTCGACCTCAGATGTCATCGGCCGATCCTATTGACGGCTCACGCGGGTCTAGCGGCGCCGGCGTGTCGACCGACCGCTGCAGGACGAAGTCGTAGCGCATGGTGAAGAACTCATCGAGCTGTCGCCCGTCCGGTGCCACTCCAGGACCGCGGGCCTCGAACGCGCGAACGAGGGAATCCTTCTCGCCGAACACCGCATCGTTGCCGAGGTAGGGATCGCCGTCGCGGAAGACGTGCGTGATAAGCGTGACGAAGCCATCGGCCGCAATCATGAAATGGACATGCGCGGGCCGCATCGGGCTGCGGCGGGCGGCGGTCAGCAAGTCGCCGACCGGGCCGTCCTGCGGGATGGGATACGGCTCAGGCAACACGGAGGAGAACCAGTAACGGCCGAACGCGTCCGCGCGCAGGTGCCCGCGGCCCTGCGCCGAATCGCGGTCTGCGTACTGGACGTCGTAGTTCCCGTCCTCGTCGGAGTGCCAGATCTCGAGCAGCGCGTGGGGGAGAGGCTGCCCGTCGAGCCCAGTGACGGTGCCCGAGTAGAAGCACGGCTGACCGCTAGCCCCGCCGGAGATGTCATCGCCGTTCGCGAACTCAGGAGATCCCTCCACGAAGAAGGGACCGATGACCGTCGATTCGGTGACCGGCGCGGCGGGCGGATGGTTGATGCCGATGGTCAGCATGGACAAGCCGAGCACGTCCGACAGCAGGATCGCTTCGTGCCGCGAGTCGTCACTGATCTGGCCGATGCGGGTGACGAACTCGATGGCGGACGCCCACTCGTCCTCGGTGAGGGAGACGTCGGACGCGAACGCGTGCAGGTGGGTCACCAAACTGCGCATCACCTGCCGAAATCGAGGCGAGACCGAGTCCTCGAAGCTGTCCAGCACACGCTGGGTGAGGGCGGGATCGACGGAGCCATCGACGCCCGCGAGGGTCGGATCCATGTCCGTCGTCATCGGGTCGGGGCAGCCGTTGCATAGGCCTCGACAGCGGCCGGCCGGCCGGCCAACGCCGCCCCGAGAATGGCTCGCACGTCGCCCTCTGTGAGAGGCCTCGGGTTGCCGCTCAGATCCTTCTGCATGATCACCCGTACTGCCTCCTCGACGCCGTCCTGCGGCATGCCCAGCTCACGCAGCGACGTCGGCGCGTCCGTGGCGGCGGCCAATGCGGCCAACCCGTCGGCCATCGAGTCGCTGCCCAGCGCCCGCGCGGCGCGCCGCATGTCCGGGACGGCTGGCTCGTTGAAGGCGGCAACGTGCGGCAGGACGACGGCGTGTGTGGGCGCGTGCGGCAGGTCGAACGCGCCGCCGAGCACGTGGCAGATCGTATGGTGCAGGCCTGATCCGGCGGCGGCGAACGCGGTGCCGGCCAGATAGGCGCCGTAGAGCAGATCGCTGCGCGCGGCGCTGTCGTGCAGGTCGGTGACGACTGGAACGAGCCCCGCGGCCAGCGCGCGGATTCCTTCGACGGCCACCAGGCTGGTGATCGGGTTGGCGCCCGGCCCGTACAGCGCCTCGACGCAGTGCGCAATAGCGTTGAAGGCGCTGGACACCGTGATGGACGAGGGCAGCGACAGCGTGAGATCGGGGTCGTAGAGCACCGTTTTCGGCAGCACCGCGAGGTCGCGGCCGGTCGTCTTTCGGCCCCCGGCGGTCATTCCCCAGATCGGCGTCATCTCCGACCCGGCGTAGGTGGTGGGCACGGCCACGATGGGCAGCGAGGTCCGCAACGCTACGGCTTTCGCGGTGCCGGTGGTCGACCCCCCGCCGATGCTCAGCACCGCGTCGGCGTCCGCCGCTCGCGCAGCTGCCAGCACCCGCTCGACGGTCGCTTGCGGCACATGCTGACGGACGTCGGTGAAGGTTGCAGCGACACGTGTGCCCAGCGGCGCGATGAGCTTGTCTGCCAGCGCGCGCTCCTGCTCGGCGACCACGAGCAGGACCCGGCGCGCGCCGAGCGCCTGCAGCTCCGGCTCGAGTTGCCGCGTGCTGCAGCCGGCGCCGAAAACGACCCGTCCCGGCAGTGCGTCGTAGTGAAAGGCAGTCACGCCGACGCCCCTGAACGAAGCGGAACCGCCAGCGCATGCGGCGTCTCCGAATCCGTCCCCGAACCGTCGGCGCCCAGATCGCGCAGGAGCTCGGTAGCCAGTTCAGACGCAGCGGGCGCGTCAGCAGCGCTGCCATAGACATAGAAGTCGGGCCGGACCGCGACTGCGACCACGCCGTGGTCGGCGAACCACTGCCCGTAGGTGCCGTCCACGTCGAGCACGACCGAGCCCGGCACGGTGTGCGACGCCTGCTGGGTGACGCCGGCGAGCACGACGCCGGCTGAACGCAGCGCGTCGGCAGTGCCGTCGGAGCTCAACAGGCCGTAGACCTCCGCGGTGACGATCAGTGCGAAGCCGCGGCCGAGCACCTCGTCGAATCGTCCGCGCCGGCCGGCGTCGTCCACGTCTGCCTGGATCGAGAGCTCACCTCGGCCGCCCGCCGGCGAGCTGGACAATAATCCGGCATGCAGGCCGGGAAAGCGCATGGATCCGGTGTCGTGGCCCTCGGCGCGTGCGGCGATCAGCCGTTGATCGCGCTCGGCCGCTGCGACCGGGTCGCGCACGGTCTGCAGCCGGCCAAGCTCGATGCCCTTCTCGACGACGGCGCGCACGTGCGGCCCGCGTTCGAGCTGGTAGGTGTCCAACAGCTCCGCACCGCGCCGCCCGCGCAACAGCAGGTCGAACTTGAAGGCGAGGTTCTGCGCGTCGCGGATGCCCGAGCACATGCCCTGTCCGAGGAACGGGGGCATCTGGTGCGCCGCATCCCCGGCCAGCACGATGCGGCCATCGCGCCACCGGTCGGCGACCAAGGACCGAAATGTGTAGGTGGCCACGCGGATCAGCTCGGCGTCGTCCGGGTGCAGGTAGTCGGCGACTCGTGCCCAGATCAACGCGGGTTCGCTGGCCAGCTCGAAATCGGCTGCGGAGTCCAGCATGAAGCTGAATCTGTGGTGCCGGGGGCCGAGCGAAATGATCGACACCGGCTTCGCCGGGTCGCCCACCTGGCGGGCAGAGGGTAGCTGCACCTCGCGGGTCAGGCGGAAGTCGCACACCATCCACGGCTCGGAGAAGCCGTAGTCGTCCTCGCCGATGGCCAGCTTGCGGCGGACGGCGCTGTTGCCGCCGTCGCACGCCACGGCGTAGCGGCAGGAGATCGCGCGGCGGGTGCCGTGGAGTTCCTCGACGTGCAGGACGACGCCCGAGTCGTCTTGTTCGAGATCGACGACGGTCGCTCCGTGCGAGATGCGCAGGTTCGGCAGCGCTCGGCAGGCGGCGTCGAGAGCGTCTTCCAGCTCGGGCTGATACATCATGTACCACTCCGCCCAACCGCTGCGACCACGCTCGGCGAACGAGTGGTCGATCAACAGCTGGCCGGCCGCGTTGACCCATTCGTAGTTTCGCTGGACATGCAGCTTGGGCGCCATCTGCTCGGCGATGCCGAGCTTGTCGAGCGTCCGCATGGTCTCGTCGTCGAATATTGCCGCTCGCGGGAGGTTGTACAGCCCGGCATAGCGTTCCAGCACCAACACGCGATGCCCGGCCTGGGCGAGTAGCCCCGCCATCGCCATGCCGGTCGGCCCATATCCCACGACGGCCACATCGGCCTCGAAGCCCTCGTTACCCAGACCGTTTCGGTGCACGCGTCGCTCCTGACGAAATAACTGGCCCTTGACGGATCCGACGATAGGTTCCACTATTCGTGAAGTCAATGCGACATGGTGAACGAACTTGGTCCGCCGGTTGCGTACAGCGAGCGAGGAGGATCATGCGCAAGATCGCGCTGGAAGAGCACTTCGTCACCGAGGAGTTGGCCGGCTACGGCGCCGCGACGGCGACGATCGCCCAGCCCGAGGTCTGGCGCGAAGCCTCCCGCCGCCTGCTCGACCTGACCGGCGAGCGGCTGGCGGAGATGGACCGCTCCGGCGTGGACGTCGCCGTGCTGTCGCTGAACTCGCCGGGCATCCAGGCTGAGACCCGCCCGGAGCTCGCCGCCCGCGCCGCGGTGCGCGTCAACGATTTCCTGGCCGACACGATCGCCGCACATCCGACCCGCTTCGCGGGTTTTGCGGCGTTGCCGTTGCAGGACCCGCTCGCGGCGTCGAAGGAACTCGACCGCGCAGTGACCGAGCTCGGTCTGAAGGGCGCGCTCGTGAACGCACACACCCATGGCGTCTATCTCGACGACCCTTCCCTGCGGGTCGTCTGGGAGGCTGCTGAACGGCTGGACGTCCCGCTCTACCTGCATCCTGGCAACGGCTTCGACGCCGGACACGTGCTGAGCGGTCATCCCGAGCTCATCGGGCCGATGTGGAGCTGGGGTACCGACACGTCCACCCATGCGCTGCGGTTGATCTTCGGCGGGGTGTTTGACGACTTCCCGAACGCCAAGCTGCTGCTCGGGCACATGGGCGAGGGCCTGCCCTACGTCCTGTGGCGGCTCGACTCGCGCTGGGACTTCCACAACCATCAGGGAATCGAGCTGCGCCGCGGCAAGCCGTCGGAGTACCTGCGTCGCAACCTGTACATCACGACCAGCGGGGTCTGCTCCGAACCGCCGTTGACGTGTGCGTTGAGCGCCCTTGGGGCCGACCATGTCCTGTTCGGTACGGACTACCCGTTCGAGGACATGACGACGGCGACCAAGTTCTTGGACGGCGCGGCGATCAGCGAGGCCGATCGCCGCTCGATCGCCCACGTCAACGCCGAGACCCTGCTGCACATCGCGCCGGCTGCGGACGATTCACAGTAACGACCTGAAAATAATGCTACCTACCTTGGTGGGTGGTGTGGTGAGGTGGACCACTCAGGGCCACTTCTTCTCGGCTACCGCTCGACCGGACGACGAAAGGACACGTCATGGGGGATCTCGACGGGCGGGTGGCCGTGGTCACCGGCGGCGCTCGCGGCATCGGATTCGGTTGCTGCGAGGCGCTGAGCGCGGCCGGCGCATCGATCGTGATCGCCGACGTCGACGGCGACCAGGGCGAGCTGTCGGCCAAGGAGCTGACCGGCCCGGCTGTCGCGGTGCGCCACGATGTGCGCAGCGCTGATTCCGCGACCGCGCTGCGCAACGCCACGCACGAGGCGTTCGGCCGGGTCGACATCCTGGTCAACAATGCCGGGGTCGGGCCGCACCCCGCGCCGATCCAGGACCTCACCGAGGACGAGTACGACCGCGTCATGGACGTCAACGCGCGCGGCACCTTCTTGACCACGCGCGCTTTCGTGCCGGATCTGATCGCGCAGGCCAGCGGCCGGATCATCAACGTGTCCTCGATCGTCGGGCAACGCGGCTTCGGCATGGTGCTGCCCTACGTCGCCTCGAAATTCGCGGTCCGCGGCATGACACATACGCTGGCGTTCGAACTCGCGCCGCACAACGTCACCGTCAACGCGATCATGCCGGGCATCCTCGAGACCGAGCTGCACACTGCCGTCGTCGGGCAATTCGCGACGTTGCAGGCGACCACCGAGGAAGAAGGCTGGGAATTCTTCCGCAGCCGCATCCCGCTGGCCCGCTTCCAGACGCCCAGAGACATCGGGGAGATGGCCGCCTTCCTGGCCTCGGACCGCGCTCACAACATCACCGGCGCGTCGTTCAACGTCGACGGCGGCTGGCAGATGGCGTGACTATGTCCCCTCACCAGGCGTCCCCTCATCAGACGCGCGAGCCGGCGTCAACAGTGAACCCGCCCGCCGTGCGGCCGCCGTGGGTGTCGGTGCGCGGGCTGAGCAAGACGTTCGGGCCCGCCCAGGTGCTGCGCGACGTCGACTTCACCGCCCGATCCGGTGAGATCCACGCGCTAGTCGGTCAGAACGGCTCCGGCAAGTCGACCCTGATCAAGGTGCTCTCCGGGGTGCACCCGGCTGACGCCGGCAGCACCGTCGAAATCAACGGCACCCGGCTGGCCAACCCGGTCCGACCCCGAGAACTGCGCGAGCACGGCCTAGCGTTCGTGCACCAGGACCTCGGGCTCGTCGACGAGGTGACGGTCCTGGAGAACATCCGGCTCGGTCAGTATTCGGCGCACCGGCTGACCCGGCGCATCGACTGGCGAGCCGAACGCGCGGTCGCGCAGCAGACCCTGGAACGGCTGCACTCGGACATCGACCCCTCGCAACTAGTGAGTACGTTGCACCCCGGCGAGAAAGCCATCGTCGCTATCGGGCGCGCGCTGCAGAACCTCATGCCGGGCACCGGATGCGTGGTGTTCGACGAGTCGACACGAGCATTACCGCGCGACCTACTGCCGGACTTCTACGCGACGATCCGGCGGCTGGCTGCCACGGGCACAGCGATCATCCTGGTCAGCCACCGCCTCGACGAAGTGCTGTCGTTGACCAACCGGGTGACCGTGCTGCAGGACGGCCGCGTCGTGGCCGGCGACCGGGAAACCAGGAGCCTGACCGAGGCGTCCCTGGCGCGTTTGCTGCTCGGGCGCGAGGTCGAACTCCTTGCAGGCCGCACTCCGACACAGGCACCCGGTCACCGCCCCACGGCGGTGCTGCGGGCGCGCGACATCCACGGCGAGTTCCTGCGGGGCATCGACCTTGACGTGGCGCCGGGAGAGGTCGTCGGGATCACGGGGGGATCTAGTTCGGGACACGCCGAGCTGCCTGCCATCCTCGCCGGCGTCGCAGCGAAGGGGCGCGGCAGCCTCGACATCCTGGGCCGGACCTTTACGCTGCCGTCGGCGGGGCCGGGGCAGCTGATCGCAGCCGGTGTCGCATTCGTCCCGGAGGACCGCGGCCAGGAAGGCCTGGCCGTCGAGCTCTCGGCGCAGGACAACCTGACGTTGCCCCGCGCCCGAGCCCGGGGTCGCTTGATGCTTCGATCCGGCTGGCAGGCAGCGGAGTTTCGCGAGGCCGTCGGCATGCTCGGCATCGTCCCGGCGCAGCGGAACCTGCCCTGCTCGTCCTTCAGCGGCGGTAACCAGCAAAAGATCCTGCTCGCCAAGTGGCTGCTCAACAAGCCCGAGGTCGTGCTGCTCAACGAGCCGACGCAGGCCGTCGACGTAGGCGCCCGCATCGACATCCTGCGGGCCATCCGCGCGGCCGCCGACCGCGGCGTTGGCGTGGTGATCGCGTCTATCGAGACGCAGGACCTCGCCGCCGTCTGCGACCGGGTTCTGGTTTTTCGAGACGGTGTCGTCGCCGCCGAACTGACGGCCGTCCTGTCTCCACACGCCATCACGGCCGCCACCTATCCGGTGCCCGTTGCAGCCAGCTGACCGAAAAAATGACGGAGGACTCGTGAGCATCGATACCCAGCAACCGACCGCCAGCGTTGCGGATGAGGCGCCGGCCGACTCCGGGGCTACCGTGCCCGAGGACGCCGCCGTCGGCGGGTTCATGAGCCGGTTCCATCAGCGCGGACGGAGCGGGTTCCTCGGCCGGTACGCCTTGGTCGGCGTTTGGTTGGCGGTCGCCGCGGTCTACGCGATCATCGAACCAGATGTGCTATTGACGTCCGGAACCTTCCAGACAATCTTCGGTTCTCAGACTGCGCTGGTCTTCCTCGGGATGGCCGCCGTGGTCACCTTCGCCGTTGGCGAATTCGACCTTTCTATTTCTGCGATCCTCGGGCTGTCGGCAACCTTCATTCCGGTGATGGTCGTCCAGCACGGGTGGAACCCGGCGGTCGCGTCGCTCGTCGCCGTCGCGCTGTGCTGCGGTGTCGGCGCGGTGAACGGTTTCATCGTCGTCCGGCTCGGTATCGACCCGATCGTCACCACGCTCGGCATGGGCACCTTGCTGCTCGGCCTGACATCCGGATTCGCCGGTTCGCAGGCCGTGTCCGGGCTCAGTAACAGCTTCAGCAAAGTCGCGAACACCACCGTCGCATTCGGGTTGCCGATCAGCTTCTTCTACGGTCTCGCGCTGGCCCTCCTGATCGCTTACCTCGTGCGGTACACCGCACTCGGTCGCCACATGACCTTCGTTGGCGCCAACCGCGAGGTCGCCCGGTTGGCCGGGGTGCACGTGACCCGGATCAGGATCGGGGCATACGTCACCTCAGGGCTGCTTTGCGGCGTCGGAGGGGTGCTCGTCACCGCGACCATCGGCGGCTTCGACCCGAACAGCTCGCCCACGTATCTATTGCCAGCGCTTTCGGCGACCTTCCTGGGAACGGCGGCGGTCCAACCCGGCAGGTTCAATCCCATCGGCACCATGATCGCGATCTACTTCCTGGTCACTGGAATCGTCGGCCTCCAGCTCCTCGGCTACACGGGTTGGATCAGCGACGTCTTCTATGGAGCCGCGCTGATCACCGCCGTCATCGCATCGACCCTCACCCGCAAGCGTGCCCTGCGCGTCTGATAGCCAGCCCATCAAACCCGGCTCAAAGTTGAGCAGAAGGAGTGTCACCATGAGGCGTTTCATAAAACCGAGTGACCGAGCACGAATCGGCGCAATCTCGCTGGCGGTGGGTGCGGCCGTCACACTCGCGGCATGTGGCAGCAGCGGCAGTGGGTCGTCGTCTTCGGGCGGCGGCGGGTCGTCGAGCAGCTCGTCCGGCGCCACTGGGGTGGCCTATGCCAAAAGCCAGGTGGCGAAGTATTCGCCGCTGCGCACGACGTTTCCGGAGCCCGGAGTCGCCCTGACCGGCGTGACGGACAAGCTCGCCGGGAAGACGGTCTGGTACATCCCGATCTTCCTGCAGGCGCCCATCTTCACGGCCGAGGCGACCGCGCTCACCGCCGCGCTCAAGACTGCGGGGGTGAACGTCCACGTGTGCGACGCGGCCACGAACCCCTCTACCGCCGATACCTGCCTAAAGCAGGCCGTGTCGAGCCATGCGGCAGGCATCGTGACCGCCGCGCTGGACTACTCCTTCGCCTCGCAGGCCTACGGCGCCGCAATCGCAGCAAAGATCCCGATCGTCGCGACCGACAACGACAAGCCCGGCAGCTTCCCGAACAACCCCGACATTCGGCGACTCACGATCGGCGGCCCGGTGTACGCCGCTCTCGGGGCCGACTGGATCATCGCCGATTCGGGGGGCAAGGCACAGGTGCTTTATGTCGCCGACAACTCCAACGCCGGCGTCACCCAGACGGCGGCGGTGAAGGGCGAGTTCGCCAAGCAGTGCCCCGACTGCAAGCTCACCGTCGTCAGCTTCAGCGACCCGACAATCGACAAGTTGCCCACCGCGGTGAGTTCCGCGATGACCGCCAACCCGAAAATCAACTATGTATTCGGCGGATACGACGCCCCGTCGGGCATCTTCGCTCTGCAGGGGGCCAAGCAGGTCACCGGTCGCAAGTTCACCTACCTGACCGTCACTGGCCAGCCGCCGGGCCTGCAACGGGTCGCTAGCGGACAGCAGGCGGCCGACCCGGGTGTCGACACCGCGGAGACCATGTGGAACGCCACGGACGCCCTGTTGCGCATCATCACCGGGCAGCAGCAGGTGAACTACCTCCCGGCGCTGCGGCTGTTCGACAAGGCCAACGTGCCGTCAAACACCAAGAGCGCGGCTGCCTACGCCTCGGGATCGTGGTACTCGAACGGAGGCTTCCGAGCCATGTACACCAAGCTCTGGGGCCTCGGCTGAGGTTATACCGGGCGGGCCGGTGGGGATCTCCCGCCGACCCCGCCGACCGTCGCGACGAGCAGGAGCGAGCTGATGTCTGAAGGACTCATGTTGCCGCCGGGCGCCGGCCGTCGGATCGTCGGCGGTGGCCTCGATGCGACCGTGAAGACGACGATGGACTACCCGGCGTTGACGTCAACATTCGAGATCGTTGTCCCGCCCGGCTGGGACGTCGGCGCCCACGTGCACGCGGTGGGGGAGGAGATCTTTTACGTGCTCGAAGGCCAGCTCGACGTGCTCGCCTTCGAACCACTCGACCGGTCGGTGTCCGACTGGCACGAATGGGAGTCGGCGACCGGGCAACGTTTCCTGCGCGGCGGACCTGGCGCCTTCCTGTTCGTGCCGCCCAACACGCCGCACGCGTTCGGCAACGGCACCGATCAGCCGGCGAAGGCGTTCTTCCAATCGTCGGTTCCCGGGGGTCACGAACACTATTTCGACGAGCTGATGGAGCTGCTCGCGGCTTCGGCCGGCAAACCCGACCCGCAGGCGGTAGCCGAGCTGCGCACGCGCTACGACATCGAGCAGCTCACCTCATTGGACGGCGGGCGCTCCGCGCCTGCCAGCGCGTGACACACGACCAGGAACCGTCTGGCTCGGGGATAAAGGACATCATGCACGCGATGGTGATCCGCCGACATGGCGACCCAGGAGTGCTCGAACGCGCCGACATGCCCACGCCGCGGGCCGGATCCGGCGAAGTACTCATCCGAGTACGTGCGGTATCGGTCAACGTCTTTCTCGACGTCGCTAACCGCGCCGGCCGCGTGCCTTTCGCGCGCTACGACTTCCCGCACATCCTGGGCTCCGAGCACGCCGGCGAGGTTGTCGAGTACGGGCCCGACACTGACGCCAAGTTCCCGATCGGGTCGCGGGTGGTGGTACACAACGCGATTTCGTGCGGCTCGTGCAAGCCGTGCTCGGACGGGCGCGCTGAAAGCTGCGCCAATCTCAATCTGGTTGGCGTTACGCGCCCCGGCGCCTACGCGCAGTTCACCGTCGTGCCAGCGATCAACCTACGGCCGCTGCCGCAGCACGTGAGTTTCGTCGAGGCGGCGGCGATGAGCGTCAACGGCCCCCTTGCGACGGTGCAGCTGACCGACGCCGACGTCCGGGCCGGCGACACGGTGCTCGTCCAGGGCGCTGCGTCGTCGACGGGCACGATGTCGGCCGTCGTCGCTCGTGCCCTCGGCTGCCGGGTCTTTGGCACTACACGCAGCCCGTCCAAGCTGGCCGAGCTGCAGCGGCTGGAGCTGTTCGACGCCGTGCTGGACTCGAGCGAGCCGGGAGTTCTCAATCAAATCCGCGAGCGCAGCAGCGGTGGCGTGGACATCGTGGTCGACAACGTCGGTTCCCCAGAGCTGTGGAAGCTGACGATGGGCGCGCTCGCGCCGCGCGGCCGAGTAGTCAGCTCCGGAGCGATGTTCGGCGGAAAGGTCGAGCTGAATCTCGCCGCGCTGTACCTGGCGAGCCAGCGCGTCATCGGCGTCCGGAGCGCGAACGAGGCGTCCCGCGCGCTGTTTTGGCAGCTCGTCGAGGACCATCAGCTGCGTCCGGTGATCGATTCGACCTTCCCGCTTGACGCCGTCGCCGATGCTCATCGACGCCTTGAAGCGATGAGCAATGTCGGACGGGTCGTGATCGAGGTCGCCAGTTCTTGAGGCCTTCGACGACGACGCAACTCATGAGCCACAGCTAACCCCGGCGGCATTCGGTGTGGGACCCGGTCACGGGTCGCTAGGTCGCGGACGCGGATCGCGTCCGCGCGCGTCCAACTGTGGCCTGGGGCAGTTGTTCGTGCAAGATCATGTCCCCAGATGTCACCGGCACGAAGTGGCACGAGTGAGCCCCAGCCGGCTTCCCACGATACCGAATCGCCCTCACCGCCGCGATTCTTCGCCTGCGACCACGCACGCCTCGAGTCCTGCGAGCAGACCGCATTGCGGGTGACCGCGTTCGCGTTCCTCTCCGCGGTTCTGCTGTCGGGTTGCTTATCAACCTGGCATTCGAGTGGTGGTAGGCCGATCCCGTCGCAGGGCTGATCATCGCGGCGCCCGCGTTCGAAGAAGGACGCGATGCCGGCGCGGCGAAGGCTGCTGCGTGTCATCTTCGGCGGCCCTGCCACAGTCGCGAGCTGCCATGCGCTCCAGATTGCGGATGTTGTTGAGCCTCACCAGCAGGACGCGTCGCGCGCGGCGCGGCCGGCCGATTGTTGAGGTCAGGCGCGATGGTGGTTGCCGGGTCTGTCACGGTTGTCGGCATGGACGTCTACACGATTTCTGACGCCGGCATAGAGCAGCATGATGTTGCCAAGCTGGCGGGGCTGTTGACCGATCCCGATCTGCTGATCTGGGTGGACATGAGGGTGTGCGCCGACAGCGAGGCGTCGGTCTTGTCGGAGGTCTTCGGTTTTCATGACCTCGCGGTCCGTGATTGCGTGCAGCGCAATCACGTGTCGAAGATCCACGCCTACGACGATCATGAGTTCACAGTGGTGCATGCCCCGGACCTCGGGACCGGTGGGCACGTGCACTACGTGGAGTTGGACCAGTTCGTCGGGCCGAACTACGTGGTGACCGTGCACGGCCCGCTGAACCCGGTCGTGCAGGCGCACGTCGCGGCGCGGGAGACGAGTGCGGTGCTGCGACGGGTCAAGGAGGGCGCGCTGCGGCCGCGCTCGCCGATGGAGCTGTCGGTGGCGATCTTGTCGGCGCTCGTGCGGCACGAGACGGACCTGGTGGCGCAGTTGGCGCGCGAGTCCGGCCGCCTGGAACAGCTGGTGACCGACGACGATCGTGACGACGACCCCGAGGCGCTGCTGGAGGAGCTGTTCGTGGTGCGGCAGGAGTTGCTCGCAGTGCGCACGATGGCCGCGCACGCAAGCGCGACCTACGGTCGGATGGCCAAGCTGACGCAGCTCTCCGAGGCCGACCGGGCGTTGGTGTCCGATATCGCGGATCGGTTCGAGCTGGTATGCAGCATCGCGGAGGATCAGCGTGACTTCGTCCACGGGGTCATCGAGTTCTTCCAGACCCGCACGAGTACGCATCTGACGATCGCGACGGAGAAGCTCACGGCGACCTCGGTGCGGCAGAACAACGACACCCGCAAGATCTCGGCCTGGGTGGCGATCATCGCCGTGCCCACTGCGGTGACCGGCTTCTTCGGGCAGAACGTCCCCTACCCAGGGTTCGCGGCGCACTCGGGTTTCTACGTCTCGAGCGCGGTCATCGTCGTCGTGGCGGCGGCCCTGTACGTGGTGTTCCGGCTGAAGAAGTGGCTGTAGCGGAGTACGGAAGCGACAGATTTAGTCGCAGTCGTGGGACCCGAACGACTTGGCTGGCTCACGCAGCGCGTCCGGTCGGTACCTCATGGAAGGATTCGACGACATGAGCGATCCGATTACCCCGACGCCAGAACCGGCCGATGCCGACGCCGGCACGTACGGGCCGTTCGCTTACCTGACGGCGCCGAACTCGGTTCTCTACCGGCGGGTCATGCGCGTGCTGATGGTGGAGAAGGAACGGTTCACCGTCCACGTCCGTCCCGAGCAAGTGTACGCGGGGGTCGCCGTCGACGGTGGCGATGCCGTCACCGAGGAGGCGGTAGGCAACGCGTTGGAGAGTCTGGCGGACGGGCGGTGGGGCAACCTGCTCGCCTTCCCCGACTCCAGCCGGGTCACTGCCATCGAGGACTTCTACCGCCGGCGGATGCTGTTCCAGCTATCGCGTGCCGGCGAGGCGGCGGAGCGGGCACTGGCCCAATACGACGCCGCGCTGGGGACTCGCGGTTCGCTGCAGTCGGTCGCGCTCGAGGACATCGTCGCGTTGCTCATCACGCTGCGCCACACCGTGAGCGAGCACGCGACCGGCGCCACCGTCGACGCAGCGCTCGCGCACCAGACGCTGCGAAGCCTGCGGGAACGCTTCGTCGAACTCGCCGACAACGCCGTCGCGTTCATGGGATCGATCCAGCGGACCATCGACCTGCACGACGCCGACGTCGAGGCGTTCCTGGCCTACAAGGAACAGCTCGTCGACTACCTCGAACGCTTCATCAACGACCTGCTCGTGCGGGGCGCAGCGATCGCCGAGCTGCTCGGGTCCCTCGACGCAGCAAGCATCGACGTACTGGTGACGATCGCCGCCGAGCGCGAGGCGGTCGACGCAGCGCCCGGCGAGGCCGAGACGGCGGCCGCGTCGGCACGGCAGGCGTGGCTGCGGCAGTGGTCTGGCCTCACCGACTGGTTCGTCAGCACCCCAGCACGTGAGAGCGAGGCCAAGTTGTTGCGCGCGCGGGCCCGCTCGGCGATCCCGGCACTGCTGGCCGTTGTCCGCGCGCTGCACGAGAAGGCAGGTGGACGCACCGACCGCACCCATGACTTCGTGACCCTGGCGCGGTGGTTCGCGACGCTCCCCGCGGACGGCGACCGGCACCGGCTGTGGCGTTCGGCGTTCGGACTCACGCCGGTCCGGCATCTCAGCATCACCGCGGCCACCGAGGACGCCTGGGCGTCCGCCGACCTCGGCAACGTGACGCCGTGGGCCGATGCGCCGCCGCTGGAGATCAGCCCGCAGCTCCGCCGCACCGGCGCCTACGAACGCCGCGGCAAGGCGGTCCGGGTCACCGACCGGTCCGTCGCGAAGGCGCTGCTGGTCGATCGGGCCAGGCAGGAGGCCGAGCAGACCGCGGCGGCCCGGCGCCGCATCCTCACCGGCGGACCGAAGCCGCTGTCCGCGTTCGGCGTGCTCGACCCGGAGTCGTTCCGGCTCTTCCTCGCGCTGCTCGGGGACGCGCTGGCGGCGATGGGACCGAACCCGGAGACTGCGCAGGTGCACACCTCCGACGGTGAACTGACGGTCACGTTGATCCGGACGCCTGGGTCGGGGGTCGCCGTGATCAACACTGCGGACGGCACGCTCGCCGGGCCCGACCACCTCGTCGACATCGCGTCGGCCGTCGATGAGGCCGCGGGTGACCTCGTAAACTGGGCCGCCGGATGACCCGGATGAGCCGGCTCGATCTTGCGCCGAGGATCTCGAGCGCTCTGGACGACCGCGATTCCGAGGGTCGCACGCGCGTGCTCCGCGCGCTGCTGATGCGCCCTGTGCTGCGTGCGCAGACCGACGGCGAACTCGTGCGGCTGGCCCGGCGGCACGCCGAGGAGTTGCGGGAGTGGTTCGAGCGGGAGACCGGCTGGCGACTCGTCGTCGACGCGCAGACGGCACGGCTGCAGTTGTCCTACGTCCCGGACGGTCCGACCGCCGTCGCCGTCGCCGAGCGGCATCCGGCCCGAGCGCGCAGCGGCGACCCGGGGTTCACCCGCCGCCGGTACGTCCTGCTCTGCGTCACCCTCGCCGTGCTGGAACGGTCGGACCCGCAGGTCGCGCTGGGCAGGGTGGCCGACGAGGTGGTGCTCGCGGCCAGGCAGCCCGGGCTGGAGGGTATCGAGTTCACGCTTGCCGATCGCGAACAGCGAACCGACCTCGTCGCCGCCATCCGATTGCTGCTGCGCTACGGAGTCCTTACCCGTGTGGCCGGCGACGAGGAGTCCTACACCGCAGGCAGCGGCGACGCGCTCTACGACGTCGACCGACGCGTGCTCGCGACGATGCTGTCCGCGCCGCACAGCCCAGGACTCGTCGCGTCCGCACTCGGCGCGGCCCCTACGATCGGCGAGATCGAGAACGCGTTGCACGAACCGCCGCCGGCCTATACAGAGGACGAGGCCACCCGTCGTCTGCGCCACGCGGTCACGCGCCGGCTGCTGTGCGACCCGGTCGTCTACTACGACGAGCTCCCCGAGCCGGAGCGTCTCTACCTGGTGGGCCAGCGGGTGCAGCTCACCCGGCGGCTCGCCGACGCGACCGGCCTGGTCGCCGAACTGCGTGCGGAGGGGATAGCACTCGTCGACCCCGACGATCAGCTCACCGACGTCCGCATGCCGGAGCAGGGCACCGACGGGCACGCCACCCTGCTGCTGGCCGAGTACCTCGCACGCGTCGGCTCCGTAGACGTTGTCGGGCTCCGCCGCCTCGTCAAGGGGCTGGCGAAGCAGAACGCGGGGTTCTGGCGCCGCACGACCCGCGAACCCGGTGCCGAGAACGCCCTTGTCGCCGATGCGCTCGACCGGCTGGTCGGCCTCGGCCTAGCGCGCGTGACGGGAACCGGCAACGACGCCGTGGTCCATCCCTTACCGGCGCTGCGACGGTTTGCGGTCACTGCCCCCACCATCCGGCAGCGGACCGACCGTTGACGAACGTCGACGACAGCTGGCTCGACCCCGCGACGGCGAGCCCGGACGCGCTGCCGCATCCCGTCACCGCGCGATGGTCGCCGCTGCGACTGGGTGTGGTCGACCTCTTCTACTACGACGACGAGCAGTTCTGGTTCCACGACGGCCGGTTGCTTTTGCGCGGCAACAACGGCACCGGCAAGTCGAAGGTGCTGGCGCTGTCCCTCCCGTTCCTGCTCGACGGGTCGCTCGCGCCCCGGCGGGTCGAACCGGACGCCGATCCCAAGAAGCGGATGGAGTGGAACCTGCTGCTCGGCGGCGCGCACCCGCACAGCGAGCGAACGGGCTACACCTGGGTCGAGTTCGGTCGGCTCGACGACGACGGCCCCGAACAGTTCATCACCCTCGGCATCGGCCTCAAGGCGGCTGCCAACCGAGGAATCGTCAAGCACTGGTACTTCACCACGTCGCGACGGATCGGTGAGCTGCGACTGCTCGACGAGTCCGGCACCGTATTGAGCCAGGAACGGCTGCGCGACGCGGTCGCCGGGTCTGGTCAGCTGTACACAACCCAGGAGGCCTATCGACGGGCGGTGGACGAGGCGCTGTTCCGGCTCGGGCCGGAACGGTACGCGGCACTGGTCGACCTGCTCATCCAGTTACGGCAACCGCAGCTGTCGAAACGTCCGGACGAGCGCGCCCTGTCCGCGGCGCTCACCGAAGCCCTCGCCCCGCTCGACCAGGCCGTCGTCGCTGACGTCGCGGAGTCGTTCCGCTCGCTGGAGGAGGAGCGCCTCGCGATCGACGACAGCAGGCAGACGCTCGGCGCCGCCGAGGCGTTCCTGAAGGACTACCGCGCGTACGCGCGCGTCGCGGCACGCCGTCGCACCACGCGCGTGCGCGTCACCAACTCCGCCTACGAGCACGCCGGACGCGACCTCGCCAAGGCCGAGACCGATCTCGCCGAGGCGGCCGCCGAGGTCGAGCGGATCGCGGCGGCGCAAGCAACCGCCGTGCAGCGGCAGCAGCAACTGACCGGTCAGGACCAGGCGCTGCGTGAGAGCCCGGAGATGCGCGACGCGGCGCGTCTGCACGAGGCCGAGATGGCGGCTGCCGAGAAGGAACGGCAGCTGGCCGAAGGCAACGGCCGTCTGGCCGACGCACGGTCACGCGCCCAGCAGTACGCGGCCGAGGAACAGCAGGCGAGCGCCCGCTTCCGGACAGTCTCGGCGGACGCCGACCTGCGCGAGAGCGCGGCGGCGCCGCTCGCCGATGCCGCCGGTCTGGCGACCGAGCACCCGCAGGTTCGTGCCGACGAAGCGGCGGCCGGCCGGGTGCTCGGCCGTCGCCGTGAGCAGATCGCCCACGTTCGAGGCCTGGTCCGCGAAGCGGCCAAGGTGAGGGCTCACGCGGACGGGTTGCGCAACGCCCTGGACGTCGCCGAAGCGAACGCGGCCCGGCGAGCGGAGGCCGTCCGCGCGGCTGGGGTGCAGGTGGACGAGACGGTCGGCGCGTACACCGAGCAGGTCCGCCGCTATCTCGACGCGCTCACCATCGTCGTACTCGACGGCGCCGTCGACGAGACGGTGGAGACGGCGGAGGGCTGGGCGAGGCGCTTCGACGGGGAGTCTCCCGTCCGTGCCGCAGTGGGCGCGGCCGCCGAACACGCTCGGGTTGTCCTGGCGCAACGCCAGGCGGTGGGCACGCAGCAGGAGCGCCAGCTCGCCGGCCAGCTCGCGGACCTGAACGCACGCATCGCTGCGCTGGAGGCGGGTACCGATCCCGAGCCGCCGCGCGCTCCGGGCCGCGCGCCCGTCACGGTGCACTCGGCGGGCGCGCCGCTGTGGCGGGTCACCGACTTCGCCGCCGGGATAGCCGACGCGCGCCGAGCTGCCGTCGAAGCGGCGCTTCAGTCGGCCGGGCTCCTCGACGCGTGGGTGTTCGCCGACGGAACGGTGCAGGCCGACGGCGACGTGATCCTCGGCCCGTCCGGTGCCGAGGCCGACGGAGCGTCGCTGGCCGAGGTGCTGGTGCCGTCGGTCGGCGCGGACGCGGCGGTGACGGACCTCGTCGTCGCTCACGTCCTGTCTCGCATCGGTCTCGGTGCGGACTCCGGCGCCGCCCTGTGGGTGGCTGTCGACGGACGCTGGGGCGCCGGCCCGGCCCGCGGATCGTGGTCTAAGGAGCGGGCCGAGTACGTCGGCGCGGGAGCGCGGAGGCCCATCGTCGACAGCTCCTTATCGAGCTGCGAGCCGAGGCGACGACGCTCGAACACGCGCGCTCCGCTGCGCAGGCCGAGGTAGCGGAGGCCGACCGGTTGACCGCTGCGGTCGCGACCGAGCTCGCGGGATACCCGGCACACGCCGAGCGTGAAGTCTCGACCGCGCACGCCGACGTCGCCGCGGCCGAGCGCGAGCTGGTAAGCGCTGAGCAGCAGGTGACCAGCGTCCGCGCCTCGTCGGACCAGGCCGAGGCGCAGGCCGCGGTTGCGACGGCGGAACGCGACGAGACCGCGCGCGGAATGGGGCTCGGCGTCACCCGAGAAGGTCTCGACGCTGCGCTGACCGCCGTCAACGCCTACGCCGAGGCTCTGATCGAGCTGCGCCGGTCGGTCGAGGCGGCGGACGCGGCTGCGGCAGCCGGTAAGCAGGCCGCGGCTCGGACCGCAGAGGCCGACCGGTTGCTCGCCGATCACGAGACGTCCGTGCGCGAACTGCACGAGGCGGCGACCCGGTTACGGGCGCGGGCGGACGAACTGCAGGCGAGCGTCGGAGCGTCCGTCGCCGAGCTTCAGGCCCGACTGGGCGAGACCGCCGCCGCACTCAGCCGGGTCGCCGAGGAGCGGGCGAGCCTGGAGGCCCAGCAGCTGTCGGCGACGGCGAGGCGCGCGACGCTCGAGGAGCGTGGCCGGGAACTCGCGATCCGGCGCGAGGAGCGGTCGGCCGAACGGGCAGAGGTGATCGACGCGCTGCGCCTGTTCGCCGGCACCGGTCTGCTGCGCGTCGCGCTCCCGGAGCTCGACGTGCCCGACCCGGGTGTTCCGGACGGATGGAACGTCACCGCGGCGCTCGCCCTGTCCCGCACCGCCGAGCAGCACCTCGAGGCGATTGAGGAGTCCGACGATGCGTGGAGCCGGGCGCAGCAACGCGTGTCCACCGCGCAGACCACGCTGGCCGCGCAGATGAGCCGGCACGGTCATACCGCGTGGGTCGAGCAGCACGACGACGTGCTGGTCGCGCGGGTGCGTTACCTCAGCGACGAGGTCGACATCGACCGGCTGGCCGACCGGTTGGCGGCCGACGTCGCCGAGCGCGAACGTCTGCTGAGCGCGCGCGAACGCGAGATCCTGGAGAACCATCTGGTCAACGAGGTCGCCGGCCACCTGCATGAGCTATTGCTGGGCGCCGAGGGCCAGATCACGCGGATCAACACGGAGTTGTCGCACCGTAAGACCTCCACCGGGATGCAGCTGCGAGTGCGCTGGCAGGCGCGGTCGGACGGTCCCGCCGGCCTGGTCGCGTCGCGCGCGCTGATGCTGCGATCGGACGCCACCTGGACCGCCGAGGACCGAAGCGCGATCGGCGACTTCCTGCAGGCCCAGATCGCGATCGTCCGGCAGGCCGACCCGACCGGCAGCTGGAACGAGCACCTGGAGCACGCGCTGGACTACCGGCAGTGGCACTCCTTCGTGGTCGAGCGCTGGCAGAACGGCCAGTGGCGTTCGGCCAGCGGGCCCGCGTCGGGTGGTGAGAAAGTGCTCGCCGTTTCGGTGCCGCTGTTCGCCGCGGCGGCAGCCCACTACAACTCCGCGGGCCCGCTCGCCCCGCGGCTGATCTTGCTCGACGAAGCGTTCGCCGGTGTTGACGACGACTCGCGCGCCAAGTCCCTCGGCCTGCTGGCCACCTTCGACCTGGACGTCGTGATGACCAGCGAGCGCGAGTGGGGGTGCTACCCGCAGGTGCCGGGCCTCGCGATCGCCCAGCTGTCGCGCGCGGAGGGCGTCGACGCCGTCGGCGTCACCCGCTGGCGCTGGGACGGGCAGCGGCGCACCCGCCTCGACGACGTCGCGAGCGGTGCACGCGCGGGAGTGTTCGCCGCGCCGCCCGCAGGGGAGTCCCTGTTCGGATGAGCGATCGCACCGGTGACCGATCGGCGCTCGAACGATTGCTCGGCGGAGCTGAGACGGCGTGGCTCGTGCAGCGCGTCCGCGGCCGGATCGTCGCCGCTCGCGACGAACCGCTCACCGGGGTGGTGCAGCTGCGCGAGCCGACCGGCGAGCAGCGCGCGGGCGTCGTGCGTCTGGTCGGGCCGTCGCGACGGGCGGGGGAGGGCTTGCGGGTGGACCTTGCCGCCGTCGAGGAGGTTCTGCGCCGCGGCCCGTGGCCGGCCGGCCTCGCCGACGCGGTGCAGACGCTCACCGGTCCCGTCGTCGATAGCGTCGCCGAGCGGCAACGCGACACGGCCGAGTGGGAGGCGGCGCGCCGTCTGCTGTCAGGTGCGGCAGCCCGGTTTACAGGCCTTGCGGAATGGTGGGACGGCTGGTGTGCCGCAGGCGGGCTGAAACGCTCGGCGCGGGCCGAGGCTGGGCGCACCGGCCGGGCGAGCGGGCCGGCGGTGGCGTCGGAACTCGTCGGTGATGTCGCGCGCGTACTGGTCGCGCTCCCGTCATCGGGGGAGCCCTTGGCGATGCTCGCCCGACGGACGGTCGGCGACGCGCACGCGCTGGACTCCTCCCGACCGCTAGGTCGTCTCGCAGCCACGGTCGTCGGCGAGGCATTCGCCCCCGGGCAACCGGTGCCGGTCCGCGACGCATGGGCGGCCGCCGGCGTCGTCCTATCCAACGTCGCCTCGACGGTGTTGTGCCTCGGTGTTCCTGGTCGGTCGGCTGTGGACGAGCAGCTGCCTCCGGGGGCCGCGGGCGTGGCGACGTCGACGGCGCTCGAGGCCATGCGCACGGCCCGTATGCCGGTCGTTCTCACGCTCGACCAGGTCCGCTCCGACGGCGTCGCGGCGCTGCCATCGGACGCGACCGTGCACGTATGCGAGAACCCGACCGTTGTCGAGGTCGCGGCACACCGCTGGGCCAGGGTCGACGTCGGCTCCGCGCCAGTATTGGTCTGCACCGGCGGCCAGCCGAGCACCGCCGTGATCGAACTGCTGGAGACGCTGACGTCGCACGGGGCGGCGTGCCGGTTCCACGGCGACTTCGACTGGGGCGGTCTGCGTATCGCCCGAGTACTGCTGCAGCGCATCGCGTGGTCGCCATGGCGGTACTCGGCGGCCGACTACGCGGCGCTCGCCGCCGGTCCGCGCTCGCGGGCCCTGATCGGCACTCCGGCCGGGTCGCCGTGGGAGCCGGCACTCGCGGCGGTCATGGCCGACTACGGCCTGGCCATCGAGGAGGAGGCTGTGGCGGACGTGCTGGCGGACGACCTCGTTGCCGAGGGCGGCGCGGAGTAGGTGCGGTTCCTTGTGAACGTTCAACCCGGGTAGGAGTGTCCCGGAAAGAAGGCTTCTGCATCCAGGGCTACCCGGGTGTCGGCTCAGTGTTTCGAAGCCCGCAAGTGAGGTCGGGTGGGGGTGATCTCCCGATTCGTGACGTGCCGGAGGACGTAGTGGCAGCTACCGATCCGCGCGCCGGGCGCCTTGGACTGTCGCGCACGCTGTCTCTGCGTCGCAAGCTCGCACAGGATGCACGCTCGACCGGTCCGGTCACTGGTGCGGACCTGCGTGCGCTCTCGGCGACGTTCGCTGATCTCGGCCGCGCCTGGCGATGCGCTGGAACTGGTACGGGTCGGCGTACTCGGTCATGGCGGTGACGGCGCCGACTAGACCGGCGCCTTTCACCCCGCCGCCCTCGAGGACGAGATCGGTTTTCGGCATGGGATTCCCCTGACGGCTATGGAGCGCAGGGCTTACTGCTGGGTGAGGGTGGCGACGGTGACGTGCGGCCAGTTGAGGCCGTTGAAGTTCAGCAGCACGGTCTGGGTGCACTGGAGCCGCGGGATTAGCCGCGCACCCGTACGGCGAGCTGCTGCGCTCGCACGAGCCGCGTCTCAGCCTGGCCCGGCGTGTGCCGGTGGGTGTGGTCGGCGTGATCGCGCCCTTCAACTTCCCGCTGATCCTCTCGATCCGGGCCGTCGCGCCGGCGCTGGCGCTGGGCAACGCGGTGGTGCTCAAGCCCGACCCGCGCACCGCGGTCAGCGGCGGCGTCACGCTGGCCCGCATCTTCCAGGAGGCAGGGTTGCCCGCGGGGCGTGCTGAGCGTGCTGCCCGGCGGCAGCGACGTCGGCGAGGCCCTGGTGATCCATCGCGACGTCCGGGTCATCGCCTTCACCGGCTCCACAGGCGCCGGCCGGCGCGTGGCGCGCTCGCTGCCGAGCATCTCAAGCGGGTGCACCTCGAGCTCGGCGGCAACAGTGCCCTGCTCGTCCTCGAGGACGAGGACGTCGAGCAGGCCGCGAGCGTCGGTGCCTGGGGGTCGTTCTTCCACCAGGGCCAGATCTGCATGGCCACCGGCCGGCACGTGGTGCACGCCTCGATGTACGACGAGTACGTCGAGCGCCTCGCCGCGCACGCCGAGGCGCTGCCCGTGGCAATCCGGCGACGGGCCAGGTTGCGCTCGGCCCGATCATCGACGCCCCGCAGCGCGACAAGGTCACGCCGTCGTCACCGCCACCGTCGACGCGGGCGCAAAGCTGGTGACCGGTGGCACGTACGACGAGCTGTTCTGCCGGCCGACCGTGCTCGGTTCGGTGCCCACCGACAGCCCGGCGTTCGAGCAGGAGATCTTCGGCCCGGTGGCACCCGTGCTGTCGGTGGACGGTGTCGATGAGGCGGTCGAGCTCGCACGACGCTCGGAGTACGGCCTGTCCCTCGGCATCCTCACCCGCGATGCGTTGCGTGGCCTCGAGATCGCCGAGCAGACCCCGTCCGGGCTGGTGCACATCAACGACCAGACCGTGAACGACGAGGCGACGATCCCGTTCGGCGGCGTGCTCGCGTCAGGCACAGGCTCACGCACGGTGGCGCACAGGCCAATCTCGACGCCTTCGCCGACACCCAGTGGGTGACGGTCCGCCGCACGCTGCCCAGCTACCCGTTCTGACCCGCTCGGCGGCGGTGCGCCCGGGTCTGTCACCGCCACCGGCGGCGCGCGGATACCCAGTTCGTGCACGGTTGCACCGAGCCGCGGCGCACGCCTGCACAGGACGGGAGCACCTCGGGCGGTTCGCCTTCGATCAGGCGGGCGACGCCGTTCATCGTCACCTCGCGCTCGGGCGTCCAGAACCGCTTCTGCGGTTGGTAGCCGCTCATGAACAGCTCGCAGTCGCAGCAGCAGGCGCCCACGCGGCTGAGCCGCACTCGAAGAGCGGTGGCTCGCGGGGCCGCCGCGTCGCGGAACCGGATAGCGTGGCGATGGGTGCCGTCGCACGGGTACTCGTCGAGCTGGCGCCATACGTAGCAGCACAGGCATTCGCCCTCGTACACCGCAGTGAGTTCGGCTGCCAGCTGACGTACCAGCGCCTCGGCCTGGTCGATGATCGATGGATCGGTAAAAGGGTCTGCAGTCATGCCACCGTTGTAGCGGCGACCTCCGACAGTTCTCAGCGCGCAGGCTGTAGCGCGGGCGTGTCGTCGGCGATGTGAGCGAGCACCTGCAGCAGCAGGGCCCGTTCCTTCGGCTCGACGCCAGCGAGAGCACGGGCCTCGGCCGCGTCGCGGGCGGTGGCGAACTTGGCGAAGATGCGCTGGCCGGCCGGTGTGATCTGCGGGATACGCACCCGGCGATCGTTCGGATCAACGGTGCGGACGATGAGTTCGTGGCGCTCGAGCCGGTCGAGCACGGAGATCAACGTCGTCTTGTCGACGCACACCATCCGGCTCAGTTCGAGCTGGGTGCGCTGCTGACCATCGTCGAGGGCAGCCAGCACGAACCAGTCGCGGACGTCCCGGAGGCCCATCTCCACGGCGGCCCGGTCGAGGTCGGCGGCCACCCGCTCAGCGGCGGCGTGCAGCAAGAACATGAGGTCGGACGACCGGAAGATGCAGGGCGCAGCGGGTTCCTCTGTCGAAGATCGACGGGCTCCCATGTCCTGCATATTAACCGAACATTGCCATACCGTCAACAGTCGGATGACTGCTCATCGGATCGTCTTGACTCGGACGATCGGAGTTCGTAACGTACGTCCTGCCTGCAAAGGCACCACATCGACGATCGAAGGACCACGACCGTGAGCTCAATTCAGACCGACGCCGCCAAGAGCGTCGACTCGCGACGTTGGGTGGCGCTCGTCGTCATCGCCGTCGCCCAATTGATGGTGGTGCTCGACGCCAGCATCGTGAACATCGCCCTGCCGTCCGCCCAACGGTCACTGCACATCTCCGATGCCAATCGCCAGTGGGTCGTCACCGCGTACGCGCTCGCCTTCGGCGGCCTGCTGCTGCTCGGTGGCCGCGTCGCCGACTTCATCGGCCGCAAGCGCGCGTTCGTCATCGGCCTGATCGGCTTCGGTATTGCTTCTGCCATCGGCGGCATCGCGCAGAACCAGGGCGAGCTGTTCGCCGCCCGCGGCCTGCAGGGCGCCTTCGCCGCGCTCATGGCCCCGGCTGCGTTGTCGCTGATCACTGTGACGTTCACCGAGCCGCGCGAGCGGGCCCGCGCCTTCGGCGTTTATGGGGGCATCTCCGGCGGCGGCGCCGCGCTCGGCCTGATCCTCGGCGGCGTGCTCACCGAGTACGCCTCGTGGCGCTGGACCCTGCTTGTCAACACCCCGATCGCCATCGCCACCGCCGCGGCAGCCCTGTTCGTGGTGCGCGAAAGCCGAGCCGAGGGCACGGCGCGTTACGACATCCCCGGCGTCGTCACCAGCACGCTCGGCCTCGTCGCGCTCGTCTACGGCTTCACCAAGGCCAACGAGGACGGCTGGTCGGCCACGACCACGATCGTCCTGCTCGCCGCGGCTGTCGTGCTGCTGGCCGCATTCGTCGTGATCGAGAAGAACACGGCCGAACCGTTGCTGCCGCCGCGCGTGTTCACCGAGCGCAACCGCGCCGGCGCGTTCCTCGTCTCACTGCTCATCGGGCTCGCGCTGTTCGGGATGTTCCTGTTCCTCGTCTACTACCTGCAGGGGACGCTGCACTACTCCGCGGTGAAGTCCGGCCTCGCCTTCCTGCCCTTCAGCGCCGGCATCATCGTCGCCGCGGGCCTGGCCAGCGGTCTGCTGCCGCGGGTGGGACCGCGTCCGCTCATGGTCGGCGGCACCCTGCTGGCCGCAGTGGGTATGGCCTGGTTCACCCAGTTGCGCGTCGACTCGGGCTACGTCCTACACATCCTGCCGGCCGAGATCGTCATGAGCCTGGGCATGGGCTTCGCGTTTGTCGCGCTGTCGAGCACGGCGCTCATCGGCGTGGCCGACCGGGACGCCGGCGTGGCCAGTGCGCTGGTCAACACCACCCAGCAGGTCGGCGGGTCGCTCGGCACCGCGCTGCTCAACACCATTGCGGCAACGGCGACCGTGCACTACGTCCGCGACCACGGCCGCTCCAGTGACGCCGCCGGTGCAGTGCACGGTTACACCGTGGCCTTCACCTGGGGTCTCGGTGCGCTGATCATCGCCACGGTGCTGGCCTTCGTGCTAATCGCCAAGCAGCGGACGACCGCTTCCCCCACTGGTGACGAAACGGTGTTCGAGCACGCCGAGGAGCTCGGCGCCGTCCGTTAGGTCCGGCTCGGCGCCACCGCCGCTCGCACATCGAATCGTGCGAGGTCGCCGGCGGCGCGGCCGGCGCCGTAGCCGGCCGAATTGGACGCGGACACGCGGCGTTCGACGAGGTCCGGGAACAGCTCGGTGAAGGCACCGTGCACTGCTCCGCGACGCGCGGCGAGAACGGGGACGAGCGCGCCGCCGTCGTGCTCACCGTCGAAGGCGGATTCGGCCGCTGTCGCGGAATCGCGCAGCCGCTCGCCGATCCGGCCGGCATAGGCGACCAGGAACGACTGCCGGAACGAGCGGGTGAGTGACGTGCCGTAGCGGGTGACGTGCGAGCCGGCCTGGGTCATGGCACGGGTGGCCTGGACGAGCAAGGACATGGTCAGCAGCTCGCCGACGTCGAGGTCGGTGGCGTGGCCGACCACGGATACGAAACCCAGGACGGACTGTACGGCCTGGCAGTTGTTCGCGTGCGCCACGACTCCGACGAGCAGTGCCTTCGCGTCGACGTAGGGGTTTTCGAGCCACAGCCTCATGCTCGGTGAACTCGGCCTTGGCCAGCAGCCCGCGCACCCGCCGCAGCACCTTGGCGTCGATGCCTTCGACGGCCGATACCGCCTCGGCACGTTCGCCCGGGGCGGGCAGCACCTTCGACACGACCGGCAGTGCGCAGGTGACAGCGAGCACGGCAAGCAGTTGATCAAGGGCCTCGGGCCAGTCCAGGCCGGCCTGCCGTCCCCAGGCCAAGGAGGGTGACACCCCTGCGGTGGCCGGCGCACTCGCGCCCAGTGCGTCGAGCTGGGCCTGCCAGCGCGGGTCGACGAGGTGCGTCGGGTACCGGTCGATCACGGCAGCCAGCTCTTGCAGCACCCGCGAAATCCCGGGCACCGGACCCTAGCGACGCACCACCTCGTAGATGTCGACCGGCGTCCACCCGGCCCTGATCAGGGCGGCCGTTGCGGTGGCGAACTCCCCATCGACCGCAGCATCGAGGGTCGGCTGACCGCCGCGCACGAGGACGCGCATCATGCGGCCCAGCAACAGCGCGGCGGTGCCGGCCGCACACGTCTCGTTGTCCAGCCCTGGGCGGTGCCTGCCGACGGTCCGCGACCGCGCTGCTCCTGGGCTCGCCGACGCTGCTTCGCCGTCCGCCGCTGGCGGTTGTTCTGTCCCATGCCGCTCATCATCGACGACGGGTCGGACACCTCGGCCGTCCCGTCCACAGCCGCGGTGCGCAGACCCGACCATCGGTGGAAAACGGCAACCGTGTCTGCAGTGCGCTCTAGGCTGACGCCGTGACGCACCCGGCTGTTTCCCGGTGACCCTGCACGTCCACCGCTCGGAACGTGCGGACCCGCTGGTTGCCGCGCTCGGCGAGCTGCTCAACGCGCCGACGACGGACCCCTTCGCGCCCGAGCTCGTCGCGGTGCCGAGTCGGGGCGTGGAACGCTGGCTGGCCCAGCAACTCAGCCACATCCTCGGCGCGGTCGACGGCGACGGCGTGTGCGCGAACGTCGTCTTTCCCTCCTCGGACCGGCTGCTCGACGACGCGGTGGCCGCGGCCGACGGGGCCTACGCCGCGGCCGTAGAGCAGTGGTCACCCGAGCGGGTCGTCTGGCCGCTAAGGACGGTGATTGCCGACGCAGCAGCGACCCAGCCGTGGGCGGCGATGCTCGCCTTCCACCTCGGGCTCGAGCCGGGTCAACAGGACCGCGGACGGCGATACGCCGTTGCGGCCAAGTTTTCCCGGCACTTTGCTTCCTACGCCCAAGCACGCCCGGCCATGTTGCGGGCCTGGCACGCGGGGCGCGACGAGCTGGGCGACGGGACGCCGCTGCCGGCCGACCTGCGCTGGGAGGCCGAGCTGTGGCGCCGGGTGCGCGCGGAGGTCGGCCCGTCGCCGGCCGAGCTGCTCGAGGCGGCCTGCGCGAAGGTGCGCAGCGCACCCGTCGACCTGCCCGCCCGGTTCTCGGTCTTCGGCACCACCCGGATCACGCCCGTCCGTATTGCCGTCCTCACTGCGCTCGCCGAGCACCACGAGATCCATCTCTGGCTGCACCACCCGTCGCCCGCACTGTGGAATGCGACGAAGGGCAAGCAGCCCGGTCGGCGCGCGGACGACACGGCAACAGCCCGCCATCCGCTGCTCGCCTCGCTGTCGCGCGACATCCGCGAGCTGCAACAGCTGCTGCCGCGAGGCGAGGACGTGCACCACCCCGTCGACGCGCGCCGGGACACCCTGCTCGGCCAGCTGCAGCAGCAGCTGACCGACGACACGGTGGCGCCGGCACGCAAGACCGACCGCAGCCTCACCGTGCACGCCTGCCACGGCCCGACGCGCCAGGTCGAGGTCCTCCGCGAAGTCGTGCTGGGCCTGCTCGCCGCCGACCCCACCCTCGAGCCGCGCGACATCCTGATCATGTGTCCCGACGTCGAGACGTTCGCGCCCCTGGTCGCGGCCAGCTTCGGCATGGCCGACGAGCCCGGCGGCCATCCGGCCGGGCAGTTGCGGGTACGCCTCGCCGACCGTTCGCTGCGCCAGACCAACCCGCTGTTCAGCCTGCTGGGCCAGCTGCTCGAGTTGGCCGCCAACCGGGTCACTGCCACCCAGTTGCTCGACGTCGCCGGCGCGCCGCCCGTCCGTGCGCTGTTCGGCTTCAGCGACGACGACCTCGAGCAGCTGCGAGATTGGACGGCAGCCGCGAACGCCCGCTGGGGCCTCGACGCACAGCATCGCACGCCGTACGGGCTCGGTGGTCTGAGCCAGGGCACCTGGCGGGCGGCGGTCGACCGGCTGCTGCTCGGCGTGGCCATGGAGGAGGGCGACACCTGGCTCGGCACCGTCCTGCCGCTCGACGACGTCGACAGCGGCGACATCGACCTCGCCGGCCGGCTGGCCGAACTGCTCGACCGCGTCGACACCGCGGTCCGCGCGATCGAACAGCCGCGCTCCGTACCGTCTTGGATGGTATTGCTCGGCGATCTTGTGTTGTCCATCGGTGAGCCGGCTCAGGGCTGGCAGGCGATCCAGCTGCGAAGCGAGCTCGCCGACATCGCCGAGGCCGCGAGCGACACCGACGTCGAGCTCAGCCGCGCCGACATTGCTGCGCTGCTGCACACCCGCCTGGCCGGCCGACCCACCCGGGCCAGCTTCCGTACCGGCACGCTGACCGTCTGCACGCTCGTGCCGATGCGTTCCGTGCCGCACCGCGTCGTCTGCCTGCTCGGTCTGGACGACGGCGCGTTCCCGCGGCAGGCCGTCGTGGACGGCGACGACGTGCTGGCCCGCGACCCGCGCACCGGTGAACGGGATGTCCGCAGCGAGGACCGCCAGCTCTTCCTCGACGCGATCTGCGCTGCGCAGGAGCACCTGGTGATCACCTACACCGGCGCCGACCCGCGCAGCGGCGCCGAGGTGCCGCCCTGCGTCCCGTTGGGCGAGCTGCTCGATGTGGTGGGGCCCGGTGTTGTGGTGAGGCATCCGTTGCAGACCTTCGATGTACGCAACTTCACGCCGCACGTCCTGGGCACGCCCGGGCCGTTCTCGTTCGACCCCGCCGGGCTCGCCGGCGCTCGCGCAGCGGCGACGACACGGCGTGCCCCGAACGGGTTCCTCAGCGGCGAACTGCCGCCAGCGGAGCGTCAGGACGTCGTCGACCTGGATGACCTGATCAAGTTCGTCGGCAGCCCGATGCGGGAGTTCCTCAAGCAGCGCCTGCAGATCAGCACCTGGCAGGACGACGACGAGCCGGCCGATGCCCTGCCCGTGGATGTCGGCGGGCTGCCCGAGTGGGCCATCGGCACCCGCCTATTGCATGACCGGCTCGCCGGTATGCCGGTCGAGACCTGCCAGGAGATGGAGTACCGGCGCGGCGACCTGCCGCCCGGCGAGCTCGGTCGGCGCGTGCTGAGCAGTGTCGGCAGCACCGTCGAAGCGCTGGTCAGCGCCTGCGCGCCCGAGCGCGTCGCGCCCGCCCGCTCCGTCGACGTCGCGCTACCCATGTTGGACGGCCGCATGCTGGCTGGCACGGTCGGCGGCCTGTACGGTTCCGTGCTGCTGACTGTCACGTACTCGAGCTTCGGCCCGCGGCTGCGCCTCGAGTCGTGGCTGCGCTACCTGGCGCTCGTGGTCGCTACCGAGGATCCGACGCTGCAGGCGGTGTGCGTCGGCCGGCGGCAGGGCGGCGCGCGCCGGCAGGTGGTGCGCGGCATCGATCCCGTCGAGGCGTCCGGCGTGCTCACCGATCTCGTTGCCCTGCGCGACGCCGGGTTGCGCGCGCCGCTGCCGCTGCCGCTGAAGACGTCCGCGGCCTACGCCGAACGCCGCTACGACGATCGGGGTACCGACGACGCGTTGGGTGCGGCGCGCTCGCGCTGGCAGGACGGCCAGTACCCGGGGGAGTGCTCCGACGCCGCGCCCGTCCTGATACTCGGCGGCAAGGTACCCCTGAGTACCCTTACCGCGTTCGACCCGACGGGCCACGAGCACCTGCGCTTCGAACCGCTCGCTGTCCGGCTCTGGACACCGCTGCTCAGCGCGGAGCACCCGCGATGAGCGACGCCGAGTTCGACCTCGTCGGTGATCTCCCGACGGGCACCGTCATCCTGGAAGCGAGCGCGGGCACCGGCAAGACGTTCACGATCGCCGGGCTGGTGGCCCGCTACCTCGCCGAGGGCGTCGCCTCGCTCGATGAACTGCTGGTCGTGACATTCGGCCGCGCCGCGACCAAGGAGCTGCGCGACCGGGTGCGGCAACGGCTGGTCAGCACCCGCGACGGGCTCGTCGACCCAGCTGCAGCACGAGAGTCCGACGACGCGCTGCTGCGCCACCTGGCGGCCGAGGACGTCGAGCTGCGACGGCACCGGATCGCGCAGGCGCTGGCCGCGTTCGACTCAGCGACCGTCGCCACGACGCACGAGTTCTGCAGCCGGGTCCTCGCTGGGCTCGGCACCGCGGCCGACCTCGACACCACCGCGACGTTCGTCGACAACTTCGACGATCTGACGGACGAGGTCGTGCAGGACCTCTACGTCCGCATGTGGGCTCGCCCGTCGGCCGCGCCGCCACCTCTGACCTATGACGAAGCCGTCGAGCTCGCCCGAACGGTGGTGCGCGACGGCCAGGCGATCCTGATCCCGGACGACGCTGCCGAGGGCAGCCCCGCCGACATGCGGCACCGCTTCGCCACCGCCGTGCGCAGGGAGGTGGAGCAGCGCAAGCGGGCGCGTTTCCTCGTCAGCTACGACGATCTGTTGACGCGCTTGCAGGGCACGCTCGCCGACACGACATCGGGGGACGCAGCCGCCGAACGGCTGCGCGCGCGGTACTCCGTCGTCCTGGTAGACGAGTTCCAGGACACCGACCCGGTGCAGTGGGACATCCTGCGCCTGGCTTTCCACGGGCACGCGACGCTCGTGCTCATCGGCGACCCGAAGCAGGCGATCTACGCGTTCCGCGGCGCAGACGTGCGCGCCTATCTCGCAGCGTCCGACGTCGCCGACGGGCACGCGACCCTTGCCCACAACTGGCGCAGCGACCCGGAACTGCTGCGCGGGTTGCAGGCACTGTTCCGCGGGGCGTCGCTGGGCGATCCGCGCATCCGCATCCACGAGGTGTCGGCCGGGTACGCGGGGCGCTCGCTCGCCACGTCGGGTGCGCCGGTCCAGCTGCGCGTCGCTCCGGGCCCGCCGAGCCAGTCGGTGGGCGACGCGCGTCAGATCGTGCTCGCTGACGTCGTGTCGCGCGTTGCCTCGTTGCTCGGCGAACGGCCGGCGTTCACGCCGCGCGACGGGTCGGGGCCGCGTCCGCTCGAGCCGGGCGACATCGCGGTCATCGTCCATACCAACGCCCAGCTGGAGCTGGTGCACGACGCGCTGCGCGCCGCGGGCGTGCCATCGGTACGCCGGACGACGTCGAGCGTGTTCCGCACGGCGGTGGGCAGCGACTGGGTCGTGCTGCTCGAGGCGTTGGAGCAGCCGCACCGGTCGGCCCGGCTGCGTCGGCTTGCGCTGACGCCGTTCGTCGGCTGGGACGCGGCGGACCTCGAGACGCTTGACCTCGACGCGCTCGGCCTTCGGGTGCGGACGTGGTTGCAGGTGCTGGGGGAGCGGGGCGTCGCGGCGATGCTCGAGACGGTCAGCCGCGACGAACGGCTCGCGCAGAGGTTGCTCGCCCAGGTCGGCGGCGAACGACTGCTCACCGACATCCGGCACATCGGCGAGGAGCTGCACGCGAATGCGACGGCCGGCTCCCTCGGGCTCGCCGCACTGCTCGAATGGCTACGCCGACGGGTCCGAGAGTCCCATCGCGACACCGCCGTCGAACGCAGTCGCCGCCTCGACTCCGACGCCGCGGCCGTGCAGATCGCGACGGTCTGGATGAGCAAGGGCCTGGAGTTCCCCGTCGTCCTGGTGCCCTTCGAATGGGACCGGCACATGCGTGACGAGGCGATCCCGCTGTTCCACGACGACGACGGGCGACGCGTCCGCGACACCGCCGGCCGCGGCTCGACCCTGCGCTCGAGCCAACGACGCCATCGCGCTGAGGATCTGGGCGAGCACCTGCGGCTGCTCTACGTCGCGCTCACCCGGGCCCAGGCGCAGGTGATCGCGTGGTGGGCGCCGAGCCAGCGCAACACCGAGTGCGCGCCGCTGCATCGCCTGCTGTTCGCCGACGACCCAGCCGCGGAGATCCCCGAACGGTCGAACGTGCCGGACGGCGCAACCGCGGTGGCGACGCTGCAGGCACGTGCCCAGCCGGGAGCGTTGTCGATCAGCGCGGTGGACGCGACGTCGGCCGCGCAGTGGTCAAGCGCGCCGTCCTCGACCGAGGCGTTGTCGGTTGCGCAGCTCGACCGGAGCGTGGACGCGACGTGGCGGCGGACCTCCTACAGCGCGCTGACCCGCGGCGCGCACGACGCGTCGCCGGTGATCGGCAGCGAACCGGAGACCGGCGAGAAGGACGACGAGCCCGACACGCTGCCACCCGACGTCGACACCACCGACGAGGAGCTGCGCGCGATCCCGTCGCCGATGACCGACCTGCCCGGCGGGACGTCGTTCGGGACGCTCGTCCACGCCGTGCTCGAGAACCTCGACGACGATCTGGACGCCGTCGTGCGCACACAACTTGCGCGCTACGGCCCGGCCGACCTGTCGACCGACGCACTGGTCGTCGGCCTGACGCCTGCGCTGCACACGCCGCTGGGGCCGCTCGCCGGCGGCCGGTCGTTGCTCGACATCGCGCGGGGAGACCAGCTGACCGAGCTGGACTTCGAACTACCCCTGCGCGGCGGCGAGCGGCCGAACGGCGTCTCGACGCTGCGCGAGATCGCCGACCTGCTGCGTACCCACCTACCGGTCGGCGACCCGCTCGCGGGCTACGCGGACCTGCTCGACGACCCGGTGGTCGGTGACGCCACGCTGCGCGGCTACCTCGGCGGCAGCATCGACGCGGTGCTACGCGTCGACGACCGGTTCCTGATTGTCGACTACAAGACCAACCGGCTCGGCGCCTTCGACGAGCCGCTGACCGCCTGGCACTACCGCTTCGGCGCCATGGCCGAGGCCATGATGCACGCGCACTACCCGCTGCAGGCGCTGCTCTACGACGTCGCGCTGCACCGGTTCCTGCGCTGGCGCCTCGCCGACTACGACCCCGAGCGGCATCTCGGCGGGGTGCTCTACCTGTTTCTGCGCGGCATGTGCGGCCCGTCGGTGCTGGCTTCGGACGGGACCGTCCCGGGCGTGTTCGCATGGCGCCCGCCGGCCGCGCTGGTGGTCGCACTGTCGGACGCCCTGGCCCGCGGCGTCGCCGCGTGAAGGCGTTGCGCGCTGTCGGCCTGCTGGCCGACTTCAGCGACGCCGGCGTCCTCGAACCGGCCGACGTGCACGTCGCGCAGCGGCTCGGCGTGCTCGCGGGCGAGAGCGACGACCGGGTGCTGCTGGCCGTCGCGCTGACCGTCCGCGGCACCCGCAACGGCTCGGTGGTGCTCGACCTCGACGAGGCCGCGTGCACCATCGCGCCCGACACCGACGAGGCAAGCGATGCCGTCGAGCTGCCCTGGCCCGAGACCGCGGGCTGGGTCGCCGCCTGCAGCGCGAGCGCGCTCGTGACGGGCGCGGCGGGCGGGCCGCCGCTGCGCATGGTCGGTGCACGGCTCTGGCTCGACCGCTACTGGCGCCAAGAGGTGCAGGTCGCCGACGACCTGTTGCGACGCAGCGCCGACCGTCCCGATGACATCGACCGGGGGCCGCTGGACGCCGACCTCGATGAGCTGTTCGACGACGCGGCCGCCGACCAGCGTCAGGCGGTGGCCGTCGCCGCAACGTCGCGCGTAGCCGTTATCGCCGGCGGTCCGGGCACCGGTAAGACCACCACCGTCGCGCAGCTGATCACCGTGCTGCTGCGCCGGCTCGGGCCCGGGTTACGCGTGGCGCTTGCCGCCCCGACCGGCAAGGCCGCGGCCCGCTTGGAGGAGGCGGTGCACTCGGCTCGCGGCAACCTGACCGACGATGACCGAGCGGCCCTGGCCAGGCTGTCGGCCTCGACGCTGCACCGGCTGCTCGGTTGGCGACCGGGCACCTCGAGCCGGTTCCGGCACGACCGCGACAACCACCTGCCCTTCGACGTCGTCATGGTCGACGAGAGCTCGATGGTGTCGCTGACCCTGATGGCCCGGCTGCTCGAGGCGCTCGGGCCGGCGACCCGGCTCGTGCTCGTCGGCGACCCCGACCAGCTCGCCTCCGTCGAGGCCGGTGCGGTGCTCGGCGACCTGGTCGACGCGGACAGCCCCGATGCCCGGCTGCGGGAATCGGTTGTCCGGCTGCGGACCGTCTACCGCTTCGCCGCCGGCGGCCCGATCGCCGAACTCGCGGCCCTGGTGCGCGCGGGACGCGGCGACGACGCGCTGGCACTGCTGCGCTCCGGCGCCGACGGGCTGGTCTTCGCGGAGGTGGCCGACGACGAGACGGTGTCCGGACCGGCGCTCGCCGCGGTCCAGTCGGCCGTCGTTGCTCACGAGAGCGCACTGATCGCGGCCGCAGCGTCCGGAGACGTGGAGGGCGCGCTCGACGCCCTGGACCGGCACCGGCTGCTGTGCGCCCACCGCGGCGGCCCGCGCGGGGTGCGGCACTGGAGCGAGCACGCTGAACGCTGGCTAGCGCCCTCGCTCGACGTGCGCGGCGACGGGCGGTACGCGGGGCAGCCGCTGCTCGTCACGAGCAACGACTACGACGTCGGGCTGTACAACGGCGATACCGGCGTCGTCGTGCGCCACGGCGACGGCCTGCTCGCCGCGTTCGCCCGCGGCGGCACCCCGACGGTGCTGCCGCTCGTCCGGCTCGGTGAGGTCCGCCCGCTGCACGCAATGACCGTGCACCGCGCCCAGGGCAGCCAGTTCGCCGAGGTCACCGTGCTGCTCCCGCTGGCCGCGTCGCCCCTGGCCACCCGGCAGACGTTCTACACCGCGATCACCCGCGCCGCGTCGTCCGTTCGCCTCATCGGGTCGGCCGAATCAGTGCTGGCCTGCGTCGAACGGCCCATTGCCCGCGCCACCGGGCTGCGGAGCCGGTTGAGCGGTCACTCGCCCTGACGTGTTTCACCTGGCGGGCCGACGACCGCGCGAAAGCCCGGTCGATCCATAGCCTCGCCGTGTCAGGCCGACGGACCGCACCGCATCCGCGAGACCGGGCCGTGCAGTGACCCCGATCACCTACGCATACGATCAAGGTCACGGCGGGTGGACCCGCCGTGGACACCTCGACGCGAGCGGAGACAAGGCAATGAAGACGAAGGGTGCTGTGCTGTGGGAGGTCGGCGGCGAATGGTCGGTCGAGGAGATCGAGGTCGGCGAACCGCGTGAGCACGAGGTCACGGTCGAGCTCGCAGCGTCCGGTCTGTGCCACTCCGATGAGCACCTCGTCACCGGCGGCACGCCCGTCGAGTTGCCGGTCATCGGCGGCCACGAGGGCTCCGGCGTCGTCACCAAGGTCGGACCCGGCGTCACGACGCTGAAGGAGGGCGACCACGTCGTCACCGCCTTCATCCCCGCGTGCGGCGTGTGCCCCCCGTGTTCCAGTGGCCACCAGAACCTCTGCGACCTCGGTGCCGGTCTGCTGACCGGCGAGTCGATCAGCGACGGCACCAGCTTCCGCGTCTCGGCCCGCGGGCAGCGGGTCATCCAGATGTGCCTGCTCGGCACGTTCTCGCCCTACATCACCGTGCACGAGGCGTCGCTGGTCAAGATTGACCCGGACATCCCGCTCGAGGTCGCCGCGCTCGTGGGCTGCGGCGTCACCACTGGTTGGGGTTCGGCCACCAAGGTTGCCGATGTCCGTCCCGGAGAGACGGTCGTGATCATGGGAGCCGGCGGCGTGGGCATGAACGCCGTCCAGGGCGCTGCCGCTGCCGGCGCCAAGCAGGTCGTCGTCATCGACCCGGTCGAGAGCAAGCGCGAGAAGGCGATGGAGTTCGGCGGCACGCATACCTTCGCCAGCGCCGAGGAGGCGACGGCTGCGCTCGTCGACCTGACCCTCGGCAGGATGGCCCACAAGGTGATCATCACTGTGGGCGACATCCAGGGCGAGAACGTGCAGGAGGCGTTGACCATGACCGCCAAGGGCGGCCGAACTGTAGTCACCGGCATGGGTAGCGCGGCAAACCTGGACGTGAAGTTGAGCCTGTTCGAGCTCACCCTGCTGCAGAAAGATCTGCAGGGCGCGATCTTCGGCGGCCTCAATCCGCGGGCCGACATCCCCAACCTGCTCTCGCTCTACCAGGCCGGCCAGCTCAATCTCGACGACTTGGTCACCACCAAGTACAAGCTCGAGGACATCAATACCGGCTACCAGGACATGCGCGACGGCAAGAACATCCGCGGCATGATCACCTACAGCGACGCAGACCGGTAAATCCGCCGGGTGTCGGGCTCCTCGCGCGAGCGCTCATCGCACGCGTCAACCGACGCCGACCCCTGCTGCGAGTAGTCCCGAGCGCAACAGGAAACCGGCTTCCGGCCCGACGAGTTCGGTGACGAGCTCGAGCAGCTGCGCGACGAACGCCGGGCCGTGGTCGGCGGCGTCCGCCAGGTGGTGCGCGAGCTCGTGCACGATGACGAGCTCGCGCATCGCCCACTGCCCGCCGACCCGGTGCGGCGGCACGGCGATCGTGGCGGTAGCGAACTCGTACTCGGCCTTGCCGGCTCCGGCGCGCGCCCGCACCCGCACCGGCCGCGCGCCGGTCGGTCCGGCCCGCACCCAAGCGAGCGCCAGCACGGCGTCGACGTAGCGCTGCACGGACTCCAGGTCACCGAACTTGCGGTCGTCCGGCACCGCGACCCGCGACCCGAATGCAGACACCACCGGAAAGTCCAGGCGGCGGTCGATCATGCCGGCCAGCGCGTGCTCCGCCTCGTACACCAGGCGACGTTGCGGGTCGCTCACGGTAACGCGGCACGCCCGGCCGGAAGCTCGGACGACGACGACGACGTGGTGCGGGCGGCGTCGGCGGCGCGCCGCCCGGCCCGCTCGGCGAGGGTGGACGAGCGGCCCGAGCCCTGCCACCCGCGCCACGAACCCCGCGCTCGTGACGTGTGCTGGTAGAAGTCGGCGACCTCGAGCGCCTTCTCGGTGAGGGCGAGCTCGGTGCCGGCGGACGCCGACGGGAGGGCCAGGGTCTCGGCCGTCGCTGCAGAGTGCGCCTCGGCCAGCCGCTCGCCGATGCGGGTGGCGAATGCGGTCTGGAAGCTGATGCGCGCGGTGCTGCCGTGCACCGGCTTCAGCACGGCGCGCACCCGGCCGCGCTCATCGCGCTGCTCGCTCCAGACCTGCTCACGGCGATAGGCCCCGGAGCGCAGATAGGCATCGGAGGCCCGCACCATCTGCACGACGAGCGAGGCGTACAGCGCCTCGCACACGTCGACATCGGTCTCGAAGCCGTAGGCCATGACGAAGGTGGAGTTGGTGGCGAGATCGCACGACAGGTCGTTGGCGCGCGCAATGGCCAGAAACAGCTGGACGTACGTCTTGAGCGCACGCTTGCCGGCCGGCCCGATCTCGATGCGCCGGGCCACCGGGGACGTACGCCGCTCGGCCCGCGCCGTGTGCGCCCGGGCAACCGCGAGGTCGATCGAGCTCAGCGTGGCCAGCCGTTGCGCGGCAGCCATGAACGCCTCGGCCTCGTGCTCGTTGTCGGTGGATTCGGCCTGACGCAGCAGCGCGGCCAGCTTGGTCAGGTACTTCAGGTCGGACACCACCCCATCGTGCCGAACCAATCCGACAGAACTCTCACCGACTACGCGGCCACGCCTCGACGTCGACCTGACGCGAGCCGCGGGTGTTCACGACCTGCACCCGCACGCCCTCGGCGAGCGGCTCGTCGCAGTACGCGAGCAGCAACGTGGGCTCTCCGGCCAGCACGACCTGGATCTCGCCCGGCAGCCGGCCGCCGCGCACCGGCCGCACGACCCGGCCAAGGGCTCCGACGATCGACCGGTCCGGCATCCCCCGATCGTAGGTCGGTCAGAGGCCGCGCTGGTCGCGGCGTAGCGGGTGATCAACGGGGATCTCGACGAGCACGATGGGCAGGCCGTCCGGGTCGGCGAGCCACATCTCGACCAACCCCCACGGTTCCGTTCGCGGCTCGCGCACGATCGAGACGTCGAGTCCGACCAGCCGGTCGTGTTCGGCGCGGATGTCTCGAACCTGCAGCCACAGTGCCGTGTCGGTCGACGCGCCGGCGCCCGAGCCCGACACCTCGAGCAACGACGACCCGAGAAAGAACACGAGTCCCGGGGCAGCGGGATCGCCGAACTCGCGGTAGACCGCCAGGCCCAGGACGTCACGGTAGAAGGCCTGCGATCGCTCCCGGTCGCGGGCCCGCACGATGACCCGGCTGCTCAGGACGTCCACGCGGCGCTCCTCACCGCGCAAGTATCGTCGGGTCGGTCGTAGCGAAAGACGTGACGGAGCGCGTTCGCACCCAATCGGGGACTGAATCGGGACCTCGGACCCGGTTCAAATCTGCACAAGTCGACGACACGTGTCCGGGTTAGGCTAGTCTGCCCCGTTGCCGGCGTCATTGACTCGTCAATATTCGTGAGTTTCTTTGTAACCCTCTTAACTAAGTGTGCCGGAGCGTTATACAGTCGGTCAGCTCGGATAGGCACAGATTGGCTCCACTCATCCTGCGGGGGATGACCCGAAAGGCTTCGCGATGTCCTCCACAGTCGCTCTGCCCGGTACCACCTTCGCCGCCGTCCGCACACTTGGCAGGCGCCGCAGCTCCAGCCCGAGCCTTCCCCTCATTGATACGGCAGCCCTCACCCGAGACCTCGCCGCCATCCGCGCGCTGCCCGACTGGCTGTTCGTCGAGCGCAGTCCGTTCGGCTTCGTCGATCAGGTGGCTGTCGCCCCCTCGGCCATCATCGCCATCACCGCTCGCTATCACGTCGCGCTGTCCGGCGACGCCCACGTTCAGCGCGCCTGGAAGGCGATCCGCGACGCCAAGGGAACGGCCGCGCTGATGAAGCAGATGCTCGGGCCGGACGCGCCCGAGGTGACGCCGGTGCTGGTGCTCTCGGGGCCAGGAGCCCCGGAACTTGCGGACGGCCACATGCTGATCAAGGGGGTGCGGGTCGTCGACGCGCAACGCCCGGAACTGTGGTCGCACCTGTTCACCACACCCGTCCTGAGCCCGCTTGAGCGGCGCCGGTTGGCAAAGTCCTTGCAGCTCTGACGCTCATTCGCGGGCACCGCAGACGTCAGCACCCGAGGTGCGCGAGACCCTGCAGCAGCAACGTCCCCTGGCCGCCCTGCATATCGGCGAGCAGGGACGGGTCGCGAGCCTCCAGGGGAGTCACCCAGGTGAGCTCGAGCGCGTCCTGCTGCGGCGCGCAGTCACCCTCCACCGGCACCACGAAGGCCAGCGACACCGCGTGCTGCCGTGGATCGTGAAACGGCGTCACCCCGGGCACCGGGAAATACTCGGCCACCGTGAACGGCTGCGGTGAGGACGGAATGCGCGGCAGCGCCAGCGGACCGAGGTCCTTGTCCAGGTGCCGGACCAGCGCCTCGCGGACGCGCTCGTGGTACAGCACCCGTCCTGACACCAGCGCCCGGCTGAAGCCCCGCTCGGTCGCCCGCAGCAGCAACCCGATCGACGTCACCTCGCCCAGGAAGTCCACCCGGATCGGGACGGCGTCGATGTAGAGGATGGGGACCCGGTCGCGGGCGGCGTCGAGTTCTTCCCGGGTAAGCCAGGCACCGGAGGTTTGCGAACCGGTCTCGATCGTCATTCGCACGATCTTGCCAGCCGTCGCGACGCGGTGCCGCGGCCGTCCCAGACGCCGAGTCGAGCACTACAGATGCTGCGCCAGCCAGGCCCACTCCAGTGCAAGCTTGCTCGCCGACTGATCGACCGCCACCTTCTCCATCAACGTGCCGAGCAGCGGTACCCGGGCGGTGATGACGCCGGTCTGGATCAACCTCGTCCCCGGGCCGTGTGGACGTACGTCGGTCGTGCCGTCGATGTCCACCGGGACGCCCCTCGTCACCACCGTCCAGGTGGCCGAGCAGGCACCGTCGGCGGCTGGTGCGCTCCACCGCTCGGTCTGGGTCACCTGGGCAGAGCCTCGGACCAGCCGCGCTATCGGGCCGGGCAGCGAACCACCCTCTGCGCGGCGCGAGACGATCGTCAACCGGCCGTCGGCATCGGGGTCGCGGTCGACAACCTCGGCGCCGCTGGCACCGGCGGCCGCATATCGCGCGGCGTGCGACGCGGGGTCGCGCAGTACTGCCAGTACGTGCTCGACCGGGGCGTCGAGGTCGACCTCGTGGCGGAACGATGCAGTCACGGGGTTGGTCGCGCCTCATCAGCGACAATCGCCGGTGTTCGGGAGGCGAGGTACTCGCCATAAATCACGCCGAGGAAGCGGCTCACTGCCTCGGCGGCCGCCGTCGCCCGCGGGGTGCCGACGACGTCGAAGGCATGCTGCGCGCGCGGCAGCTCCGTATAGACGACGGGGCGCCGCGAGGCTGCGCGCAGCCGCTGGGCGAACAGCCGGCCCTCCTCGATCGGGATGAGCGAGTCGTTGGTGCCGTGCGACAGGAAGAACGGCGGCGCGTGCGGCCCGATGTGGCTCATCGGTGAGGCCTCGTCGAAGACTGCGAAGGCGTCGCGAAAGCTCTGCTTGACCACGCGTTTCTGCAGTAACGAGATGAGGCCCCGGTTGCCGACGTGGTCACGATTGGTCCAGTCGTAGGCGCCGTAGAAGGGCACGGCGGCCGCCACCGAGGTGTCGACGTCCTCGAAGCCGGGTTGCCACTGCAGGTCGTTGGGCGTCAGTGCTGCGAGTGAGCACAGGTGGCCGCCCGCCGACCCGCCGGTCACGCCGATGAAGTCCGGATCACCGCCGTAGTCGGCGATGTTGGCGCGCACCCATGCCAGCGCGCGCTTGACGTCGACGATGTGCGCCGGCCACGCGTGCCGAGGGCTGAGGCGGTAGCTCATGGCCACACACACCCAGCCACGCTCGACGAGGTGGCTCATCAGGGGGTACGCCTGCCCCTGTTTGCTGCCGAGCATCCACGCGCCGCCGGGCATCTGCAGCAATACGGGAGCCCGGGCGTCGCGGGGGAGATCCGAGCGGTGCCAGACGTCGAGCTGGTTCGCGCGTCCGGCGGGGCCGTAGGTGATGTCGGCGTCCAGCGCGAAGCGCCGGCGGATGCGGGCCAACCGGATCAGTCCTGGTGTGCGGGCCGTGGCGGCGTCCGGCCCGGGGAACGTCGGGTGGGCGATGCGCGCGCGGTAGTCGTAGCCGAGGGCCGCGCGCAGCGCGTCCTCGTAGGCTCGGAAGGCCTGCCGGCCGGCGCGGTCCAGACCGAGCAGCACGCCGGTCGTGCCAGCGAGCAGGGCAACGTTCGCCGCGCCGGCTCGACCGCGCAGACCGCCGGCGCGCGCCCCCACGGTGTTGGCCGCAAGGTGCAGCCCGAGCGCTGGCAGGGGCAGTTCAGATGTGGGCCACCCGGCGACGTAGGCCAGCCCGGATGCGGGGCCGCGCCGGTCGAGCGGTCGCAATGCGTTCGCAGCGTTCAAGGCAGCCGCCGCGTTGTAGGCGAGCAACCGGGTCGACGGCGTCAAGACGGACCTCCACGGCGAGCTGTGATGTGGCCAGGGCCGTTAGGGCAACGTTACGGACAACGCAGGACCCTTGAGGGCGCCGGACCTGTTTGCTAGATTCTCTTCCCGGGAAGATAATTCCCCGGGGGACGAAAGGTGGCCGGCAGATCGATCCGGGGGGTCCGGTCTGCAGGCCAATTCGACTAGTCGCTCACGCGGCCCCGTCCACGCCGTTCCGGCAGGGCGGGGTCGCGGTGCGTGGTCAGCAGCGCAGGGTCCTGCAGGGCTGCCGCCTCGAGCGCCGCGGCGTCAAGGTGCGCCCGGCTCAATGCATCGAGCGTGTTGCTGGCGGCGGCGAGGTCGGCCAGTCGCACATGGGTCAACAGCGACTCTCGCAGCGTCTCCAGGTACACCCGTTCCGCGCGACGCGCAGAATTGCGGCCCTGCTCGGTCAGCGCGGCGTGCACGACCCGTCGATCGGTGGCATTGCCGCGCCGGTCCAGCAGCCCGTCCTTGGCCATCCGGTCGACGAGCTTGGTGAAACCGCCCGACGTCATGGCGAGGTCGCGGGCCAGCACCGTCATCGGCAGGCCGTGGTCCGGTGCGGCCAGCAGCATGTGCAACACGGCAAACCACTGCGCCGGGACGCCCTCGGCCTCGACGGCCTCGTCGAGACGGTGTTGCACGGCGGCCGTCCCAACCCGGATGCTCTGCCAGTGAGCGACCAGTTCGTCGTCGGCCGTCCCTGATTCAGACACGTTCGAACATTACCGACGGTTTGTCCCGCCCGGCCGCGGCGACGTCGCGGATCAGCCTGGTTCAGGCGAGTCGGACGCGCGAGACCTCCGTCAGCTGGATCTCACGTTGCGCACTCGACTGCCGCAGCACGGTCTCGGCCTGCCGACCGTGGGCGATGAACTCGGCCAGGTCGTTGCCGAAGTGCGGGCCCGCCACCCGTGACCAGCGCAGCGACGACGGCGGCACCGGCGCCACAAGGCTGAGCAGTGCTCGCACGAAGCGTTCGGCCGGGGCGCTCCAGAAGAGCCGGAACACGATCTTCATGAACCAGGGGACGTAGTTGTGCAGGGGAGAGCAGGTCAGCTGGAACACCCGGGCGTTCAGGGGGACGCCGTAATGCGCCTCGGCGACGTAGGCGTGGTGGACGTCGCCCGACAGCACGCACACGGAAGCCGGCGCATCCGCAGCGCCGGCAACGCGTCCGAGCAGCTCGGCGAGGCGTTCAAAGCCGTTATGGAACGACGCCCAGTGTTCGAGGTCGGCCGCCCGGCGCAACCACTCGCCGAATCGGTTCAACCGCCGCCCGTGCCGGTCGTTGCACAGCTCCTCGTCCCAGGCCTCGAGGTCGTGCAACGCGCGGGTCAGCAGCCACGGCAGCGAAGTCCCGACGAGCAGGTGGTCGTAGTCGCCGACCGTCTGCTCCTCGATCCAGCTGAACTCCTCGTCGCTGACCATGCTGCGCGCGCCCTCGGCGAGGATGCGCCCGCACCGTGAGTCGATCATCACCAGCCGGGTGCGGCCGAAGTCGCGGCGGTAGGACCAGCGGGTGCCCTTCGCGCCGTCGGCCTCGGCGTCGGCCTCGGTGGCGAACGCGCGCAGCAGCTGGTCGGTGTCGCTACTGTGGGCGCGGACGCGTTGGTACAGCTCGTTGTCGGCCAGTTCGGCCGGGCCCAGGTTGCCGAGGTGCTGGTACACCCAGTACGACGTCAGACCGCCGATGATGCGCTCCTGCCACCAATCGGTCTGCTGCATCTCGACCCGCCAGGCGTGCGAGGTGTTCCAGTCGTCGCGTACGTCGTGGTCGTCGAAGATCATCGAGCTGGAGATCGTCGACATCAGCCAGCGCACGTCCGGGTCGGTCCAGGACTCGAGGTAGAGCCAGGTGTACTCCTCGAAGTCCGCGACCTGGTCCTTCGCGCCGTTCGTGATGTCGCGCTTGGCCCTGATGCGGCGCTGGGTCTGCGGGGACGTCTCGTCGGCGTACACCTGGTCGCCGAGCATGATCATCGCGTGTGGCCACCGCGCTTCGTCCTGGTCGGCCAGCTCGCGGGCGTAGCAGGCCAGCGCGTCGGCGTCGAAGTGCTTGTCGGCCAGTTTCACCGCCGCGCGACCGTAGCGGCACGACCCGAAGGCAAGGCGCACCTCGGTCGCGTCTTCGGGCAGGGTGCGGATGCGCGACGGAGGTCGGCTCGACTCGAACGGTGGCCAAGCCTGCTCGCCGTCGAGGTGGACGTCGTACGGCGTCGCCTCGTCGGGCGCGAGTCCCTGCACATGGACGAGCGCGAAGTGGTGCCCGCCGACGGTCCAAGTGTGCTCGCATGATCCGAGGATCGACACCTCGCAGGGCTCGTCGGTCTCGACCCAGACGGTGGCGTCGGTGCTGCCCACGTGTCGAAGGACGGGGCCGATCAGCAGGCGGGTCACGGGCGGTGCACAGGTTGGCAGACGAGCGGTCCCCGGTGGGCCATGAGTTCCACCCTAGTTCCCGCTATCGAACCGGTCCGAAGAAGAATCAAAAGTTTCGCAGAAAACGCATCCGAACTTGCCTGTGACCGCGAACACTGGGACAGACGGCCTCTACGCCCGTCCTTTCCTGCCAGGAGGAACCATGTCCGACTCCACTCGCCGAGGTTTTCTCAAGGTTGCGGGAACGGGGGTGGCAGTCGCCGGCGCAGTAGCCGTGGTCCCGTCCGCCGCTCACGCCGCGACGCGCAAAGACCCCGACACGCTCGCACTGCCCGACGGCGCTGAAGCATCGTTGGTCGCCTACGTCGAGGACGTGTCCACCGGAAAGGTTGCACTCATGGTCGAAGGCCACGAGTACACCGTGATCGATCACCAGCTGGTCGCCCGCCTCGCCCACGCCATGCACGCCGCCAAGTCCGTCTGACCGGGTCCTTCACCTCACCGAAAGGTTATTCATGTCCTCGCACCGCGAAGCACCCGCGATCTCCAAGGATGCGGCCGCCGACAACACCGACGTCTACGCCTTCGTCGACACCAACGACCCGAGCAAGGTCAACCTGATTTGCAGCTTCAACCCGTTCGAGATCCCGTACGGCGGCCCGAACTTCAGTGAGTTCGCCGACGACGTCATCTACACGATCAACATCTCCAACGACGGCACGTCGAAGCCGAACATCCAGTACCAGTTCCGCTTCCACACCATCATCCGCAATCCGAAGACCTTCCTGTACAACACCGGCCCGATCAACAGCCTCAGCTCGGCGAACTGGAACCGCCCGCAGAGCTACTCCATCACCAAGATCGTCTTCGCGAAGAGCGGCAAGTTCACCGCTACGTCCCTCGGTAAGGGACTGGCCGTGCCGCCGTGCAACGTCGGCGTCCGCAGCACTCCGAACTACGAGGCGAACCTGGGCAGCAAGGCGGTCCATTCACTCTCGGCCGGCCGCAAGGTGTTCGCCGGTCAGCGTTCGGATTCGTTCTTCGTCGACCTCGGCAGCATCTTCGACCTCGGCGGGCTGCGTCCGTTGAACCCGGCGCACCTCATCCCGCTGGCCGCGATGGCCGGCGAGAACGGCCTCATGGGGCTCAACGTGCACACCATCGCCTTGCAGGTGCCGATCACCGAGCTGGCCGTCGGCGGCAAGAAGCCGACCGATCCGGCCAAGTCCACCTCCGTCATCGGCGTGTGGTCCAGCACCTATCGCTCCTCGGGTCGGCTTTTCGACACCAAGACGGCCACCTACAAGGGGTACGGCAAGAACACGCAGGTCTCCCGACTCGGTAACCCGCTGTTCAACGAGGTCATCAACCCAATGGCCGTGAAGGACAAGTGGAACCACTCGGCCCCGGCGGGCGACAGCGCCTACGCGCAGTACGTGACCAAACCCGAGTTCGCCGGCCTGCTGCCGGTGCTCTACCCGGGTGCGTTCCCCAACCTGAAGGCGTACACGAAGCCGCGTGCGGACCTTGCCGCCATCCTGTTGACCGGCATCCCGGCATCGGTGCTGGGCGGCAAGGCCACCACGTACACGGGGCCGGTGGAGGCCGACATGCTGCGGCTGAACCTGGCCGTGCCACCCACCGCAAAGGGCAGCGAGAACAACCTCGGTGTAGTTGCCGGGGACTTCGCCGGCTTCCCGAACGGGCGTCGCGTCATCGACGACGTGACGACGATCGAGATCCGGGCGCTCGCCGGGCTCACTATCCCGCTGGTCGACAAGAGCTTCACGCCCGACGACATCGTGGCCAAGGGGGACTCGCTGCGCGACGGTTCGACCTACACGAACCTGCCGTTGCTCGACCGGTTCCCGTACCTGGCCCCGCCGGCCAGTGGCTACGGAACGACGCAGCCGACGCCGGCGGCCTGATAACACCCCGTTAGGACCTCGGCATGACGGCGGGGTGGTGGTGTTCAGGCACCACTGCCCCGTCGTCGTCGTTGGCGGCACTGTCGTTAGCGGCACTGTCGTCGGCGGAGGTGCGTCGAGCGTCGCGGGCCGTCACCGCCGCGCCGAGGCCGGCCGCGACGAGGCAGGCGACCGCACCCAGGGCCAGCCCGGCCCGGCCGCCCCAGGCGTCGGAGACCCAGCCCGCGATCGGGCCGCCGATGGGCGTCGAGCCCAGGAACGCGACGGCCCACAGAGCCATCACCCGTCCACGCATGCCCGGCTCGGCCGTGAGCTGCAGCGTGCTGTTGCCCTTCGACAGGAAACCCACGCTGGCACCGCCCACGAGGATGAGTGCTGCCAGCTCCGTCCAGAGCGTCGGAGCGACCGCAGCCAGCCCGATGGCGACGCCGAAGACCGCTGCCGACGTCGTCAATGCGCGCAGACCCGTCCGCCCGCGGGCTGCGACATAGAGGCCGCCTACCACGGCGCCCGCGCCCATCGCGGCGGTCATGAAGCCGTAGGCCGTCGAGCCACCGTGGAAGGTGTCGCTGGCCACGACGGGCAGCACCACCTGGAACTCATAGGCCAGGCAGCCCACGAGGGCCATCATCAGCAGCGGGCCGCCGAGCTCGGGTGTGCGGGACACGTAAACGAGCCCTTCGCGAACCTGACCCTTCCCGCGCCGCGTCGGGGGAGCGGGCGACAGCTTCGAGGTGTCCAGGCGCGCCAATGAGATGACCACCGCGACAAAGCTGGCTGCGTTGAGCAGGAAGCAGATGCCGGTGCCACCCACAGCGATGATCACGCCCGCGAACGCCGGCCCGACGGCCCGCGCCGCGTTGACCAGCACCGAGTTCAGGCTGACGGCGTTGCGCAGGTGCTCGGGCCCGACCATCTCGAGTACGAACGATTGGCGAGCCGGGTTCTCAAAGGTGTTGTTCAGACCGAGCAGAAAGGCCAGGACGTACACCTCCCACAACGTCACGACGTGCGTGACGGTGAGCAGGCCGAGGACGAGGGCCAGGACGCCCATCATGGACTGCAACGCCATCATCAACCGGCGCTTGTCGACGCGGTCGGCGACCACGCCGCCGTACGGGCCGAGCAGCAACACGGGCAGCGTCTGCAGCGCCACGGCAAGGCCAAGGGCGGCGCCGGAATGGGTCAGCTGCAGCACCAGCCACGACTGCGCGACGGTCTGCATCCAGGTGCCGATCATCGACACGGCTTGGCCACTGAAGTACCGGCGGTAGTTTCGGTTCGACAGTGAGACGAACGTGTCGCGGGCGAAGGCGTTGGCCGACGTCATCCGACGGGCCCGCCGCGCATCGCGGCGGCAAGTGACTCGAGGGCGGGCACAGCCTTCAGCAGCGCATCCTGCTCGTCCGGGGCGAGGCCGTCGAGCCAGTGCGACAGGGCGGTCGTGCGCTGGCGGCGCAGCCGGTTCTGGGTGCGGGTGCCTTCGGTGGTGATCTCGACGACCACCGCGCGGCGGTCGTCGTCGTGAGGCACGCGACGAACCAGACCAGCGTCCTCGAGCTTGCCGACGAGCCGCGAAGCCATCGTCGGGTTCAGGCCTTCGATCTCGGCGAGCTCGCCCATCCCCATCGTGCGGTGCCGGGCCAGGGTGCCGAGCAGCGACATCGTCGTCCGCGTCAGGCCGTCCGTCGTGACCTCGCGCTCGACGGTGCGCGAGATGCGCCCCAGTGCAACCCGCAGCCGGTTGACGTCGTCGTCCATGAGCTACCCCTCCCGCGGCAGGCACGACGCCATTTAGTTGCCTGTCGGCAAGCATATACCCGCGGTGCCAGTGGTCACACCGGGAAGGGCGGCCCGACGCTCTGCCTTTGCCCGGGTAGGGATCTTGGTGATCCCGCAACGAAGGAGTACGCATGACTGCACTTTTCGAGCCCATCAGCGTGGGCAAGCTGACGCTGTCCAACCGCGTGGTCATGGCCCCGCTGACCCGTAACCGGGCCGACGAGAACGGCGTCCCGCAGGACATCGCCGTCGAGTACTACCGGCAACGCGCAAGCGTCGGGTTGATCATCAGCGAGGGCACTCAGCCCAGCGCCGTTGGCCAGGGGTATCTGAACACGCCCGGCATCCACACCGACGCGCAGCGCGAGGGCTGGCGATTGGTGTTCGATGCCGTGCACGCCGAGGGCGGGCACCTGTTCGTCCAACTCATGCACGCCGGGCGGATCGGGCACCCGGACAACAAGCCGGTGCCTGACGTCGTCGCACCGAGCGCCATTGCGGCGCCGGACGGCATCGTCACGGCCACCGGCCAGCAGCCGTATCCGACGCCCCGGGCGCTCGACACCGACGAGATCGCCGGTGTCGTGGCCGAGTTCGTGCACGCCGCCCGCACGGCGGTCGATGCCGGGGCCGATGGCGTCGAGATCCACGGCGCCAACGGTTACCTCGTCCACCAGTTCCTGGCCCCGTCGTCGAACGTCCGTACCGACAGCTACGGCGGCACGCCGGTGAACCGCGCCCGGTTCGCGATCGAGGTTGTCAGCGCGGTTGCCGAGGCCGTCGGGCCCGAGCGCGTCGGCCTGCGCATCTCGCCGTCGCACAACATCCAGGGCGTTCTCGAGCAGGACGAGGCGGACGTGACGTCCACCTATCGGGCGCTGGTCGACGCGATCCGCCCGCTCGGGCTGGCCTACCTGTCCTACCTGGCCGACCCACGCGCCGAACTGATCCGTGACCTGCGCTCCCGCTTCGGCGGCCCGGTGATCGGCAACGACGGCTTCGGGTCGACCACGACCCGCGAGTCCGCGCAGGCACTGCTGGACGAGGACCTGGCCGACCTCGTGGCCGTGGGTCGGCTGGTCATCGCCAACCCCGACCTCGTACGTCGCTGGCGTGACGGCACGCCGCTCAACGATCCGAACCAGGACACGTTCTACGGTGGCGGCGCCGAGGGCTACACCGACTACCCGGCGCTCTAGAACCGCTCTCCCCAAGCGCACTTGTCCGCTGAGCTGGCTGTGATTTCTGCCGAGATCACAGCCGTCTCGGCGGACAAGTGCCGTTTCGGGCCGGGGCTCGTTGGTCAGCGGGCGAGGGCGACGTCTTCGCGGCGCGGGACTGCGAGGGTGCGTCCGAGCCGGCGGGCACCGACCACGGCGAGCAGGCAGCAGACGATCTGCATCGCGATGAACCCGCCGGGCATGCCGACGGCGAGCAGGACGCCGGAGAGCCCGGGGCCGACCGCGGTGGCCAGCGTCTGACCGCCGCTCATGGCTGCGAGTGTGCGGCCGGTGGCCCCTTCCGGAGCCAACGCGGCGGCCAGCGGGGTCAGCACCGGCGCGAGCATCGTCTCGCCGACGCTGAACAACGCGTAACCGGCAATGACGAATGCCGACGCGGGCAGGGTGTGCAGCATCGGTGCGGCCAGCACGAGCCAGACGCCCACCCACAGCACGCCGCAGATGGCGAGCAGCACAGCCGGCTGGACCCGCCGGGTGGCGCGCACGACCGGCGCGGTCAGGGCCGCGACCAGCACTGCGTTCGCGGCGACTGCGGTGCCGAGCGTGGTTGCCGGAACGTCCAGGACACTGAGTGCGTACGCCGGCAGGCCCGAGTCGAACTGTGCGTAGCAGGCCAGGGTCAACAGCACCGTAACGGCCAGCATCCAACGCACGCCCGGGGCGCGTAGCACCACGCGGTAACCCACATCGTCGCCGGGTTCCGCCAGGGACACCCGCTCGCGCTCGGCACGGCGACCGACAATGGCCACCAGCACGGCACTGGCCACGCTGCACACCGCGGCGAAGGCGTACGCCGGGCGTGATCCGGTGGCGCTGGTCAGGTCAACGAGGTACCCACCGACGAAGCCGCCCAGGGCGAGCCCCAGGTTCTGGCCGATGAACTGCCAGGCAAAGGCGTCGCGACGCTTGGCCGACGGGGTCAGCTCGAGCACCATCACGGACGTTGCGGGCTGGACAACGGCCAACGAGGCGCCGTAGGCAAGGGCCGCGCACCAGATCGGCACCGCGCCGTTGGCGTACATGAGGGCTACGACGGCCAGCACCATGCCAAGCCGAGCCGCGGTGGCCACGATCACCGGGCGAGAGCGGTCGGCGAGCCGGCCGGCGATCGGCGCAGCGAGCAGCGCGCCGAGTGCGAAGGCCGAGAAGGTCACTGCGGCGACGGAGGCGCCGAGGCCTCGTGCCGTCGCGATGTCGGCGTAGAGGAACGGAAGGACAGCACCCCAGCCGATGGCCCCGAGCGAGGCACCGACCAGGAGAACCGCCAGGCGGCGGTTGGACGAACGCATGACGACTAATCCACTTCGGTTAATTTAGCACTTCGATTGGCAATACTGCAACTTAGAACTTCGATATCGAATATGTTAGCCAACTGCCTCGGGCTTTTATTCCGTCGGGGTGTCCCGGGTTGATCGCCCTCACCGGCCCTGAACCGGCACGTAGGGTCCCCGCATGACGAAACGCACGCCGTGGGCCGAGTACGAGCGGGCCGTGCGCGTCTACACCGAGGCGGGCGCGGCCGAGACCGTGCAGCGCATCGTCACGGCGATGTCGCGGCTCTCCCGCCGGCTGGACGTTTACTACAACGCGCGGCTGGAGGCCATCGACGTCTCGCGGACCGAGTGGCCGGTGCTGCAGGCCCTGGCCATCGAGGGTCGCGACGGCAGCTCGCACCCGTCCAAACTGGCCGACGCGGCCGGGGTGTCGGCCTCGACCATGACGCACCGACTGGACCGGATGGTCGAGCGCGGGCTCGTCGAGCGGGTGCCCGATCCCGAGAACCGCACGCGCATGCTGATCTCGCTGACCCGCGCTGGCTGGGACCTCTTCCGCACCGCAGTGCTCGACGCCGAGGTCGGCGAGACGAACGTCTTCGGGCCGCTCACCGACGCCGAGCAGGCGGCCCTGGCCGCACTGCTCGAGAAGGTGCTCGCTGCGCAGAGCCACGAGCCCCGCCGCCGTCGCTGAACTCGAACGCACGGCCGGCACACCACGGCTGGTCACGGTCGAGTCCTATGATCGGCCGACTCGCGACGAGGTCGGCTCCCGCGAACTATCGATCGGAACTGCCGTGGGCGCCCTCCCGCTCGCCACCCGCGCCCGGCTGATCGCGCTCGCCGCCACCTCCGGCGCCGCAGCCGTCCTCGTGGCCGTGGGGTCGCCCACCGCTGCGGCCGCGCCGTCGACCCAGCCCGCGCCGTCCAGCACCTCGTCGAGCACGCCGCAGTCGTCGGCGACCCCGGCGTCCACTGCGGCGTCCACCTCGCCGGCGACGCGCCAGCCGGCCGCCACCGCGCCGCCGACCCCGCCCGACTACGGACCGCCGTGCACCACGAACGCCGACAAGTCGTATCCCGTCGTCTGCCTGCCGGAAGGCACTGGCGAGGACCGGACCGCGTCGGTGACACCCGGCGAGTACCTCGAGTTCGACGCCCAGGTGGTCAACAACGGGCCCGCCGTGTCGGACGCCACCGTCGTCATCACCCTGCCGAGCGGGTTGGGGTTGGAGTCCGACGAACCCGGCCCGGTGTACCGCATCGACGGTTGGTTCGGGAAGAACAAGGCGGCCGGCCAGTTCACCGACCTCACCTGCCAGGGTGACCCCTCGACGGTCACCTGCAGCGTCGGTGCCCTCCCGACGCACGCGAACATCCTGGTCGCGATCGACCTGGAGGTGTCCACGGACGCCACTGCGAACAGCACGCTCACCTTCGGGGTCGTATTGCAGCCGGCCGGGACCAACGTTTACCCCCCGACGTCGGTGAGCGCCCGGGTCAACGTCCTCGAGCGCAGCAGGCTCGTGGTCAGCCTCACCCCGGCCACGCTGCGCACCATCGTCGGGCACCGCGCGTCGATCACCGGCATCGTCCACAACCTGGGTCCCGGGCCTGCGCCCGACACGGTCGCCGTAGCCCTTGCCCTCGGTGAGAAGCACCCCAGCGAGGCACACTTCACCATCACCAATGGCTCTGATGCGAGCGTCCTGGGAGGCGGTTTGACGGCGCTCGTTTTCGCCGGCCCGTCACCGTCGTTGCTCCGCGCCCAGTTGCAGCAACAGCCGTTGCGCCGCGCCGCGTCGTCCGCACAGCGCCACGCCCTACCCTCGGCCCGGTTCTGGCCGCTCGACACCATCGCTCCAGGCGCCACCGCGCGCGTCGTCGTCCAGCTAAAGGCGCTGCGGGTGGGCACCGACACGCTGACGTTCGGTGCCCTCTCGCCGGCGGTCGACGCCGAGTGCGGGGGCGAGGACGAGTCCGGGAGCGGGTCCAGCTCGGCCGTCGCGAGCGCGACCCCGCTCGACCGAATGCCGGTAGCGACGACGACCACCGCGCCGGGCGACTGCTCGTTGACCGTGCAGACCAAGATCACCGCGATCCCCACGCCGGCCGCAGCGGCACCGCTCGCCAACACCGGCAGCCAGCACCTCGAGACGCTGCTGGGCGTCGCTTTCTCGGCGTCGGTGCTGGGCGCACTGTTCATGTGGGCCGGACGTCGTCGGGTCGCAGGTCGTCGCCATGGGTGAGCCGAGGGTGCGGGGGAAACACGGCGGCAACGCCACGGGCAGCACGCACGTAAGGGCACAGCCCGCACACTGTCCAGGTGAGCACTTATCGCCAGCACCTGCGCGGGCACGCCTACGAGTTCGCCGGGCTGACGCACCTGCTGGCCGCCGCCTCACCGCAGCGCTCGGGCGACGAGCTGGCCGGGTGTGCCGCGGGGTCCGCCGCCGAACGTGCCGCGGCGCAGTGGGCGCTGGCCGACGTGCCGCTGACCGCCTTCCTCGACGAGCTCGTCGTGCCCTATGAGTCCGACGAGGTCACCCGGCTGATCGTCGACACCCTCGACCGGAACGCCTTCGCCGCGGTGTCGCACCTGACCGTCGGGTCGTTTCGCGACTGGCTTCTGGAGGTGGCGGCCACGCCGACGGCGACATCCGTGCTGTCGGCGCTGGCGCCCGGTCTGATGCCCGAAATGGTCGCCGCCGTCAGCAAGCTGATGCGTAACCAGGACCTCATCGCGGTCGCCCGCCGTACGTCCGTGGTGACGGCGTTCCGCGACACGCTCGGCCTGCCGGGGCGGCTGGCCACCCGGCTGCAGCCCAACCACCCCACCGACGACCCGCGTGGCGTCGCGGCGGCCACCCTCGACGGGCTGTTGCTCGGCTGCGGCGACGCGGTGCTGGGCATCAACCCGGCGACCGACTCGCCTGGCGTCACCCGCGACCTGTTGCACCTGCTCGACGACGTCCGCTCGCGTTACGACATCCCCACCCAGACCTGCGTCCTTGCGCACGTCACGACCACCCTCGAGCTGATCGAGGAGGGCGCGCCCGTCGACCTCGTGTTCCAGTCCATCGGCGGGACGCAGGGCACCAACACCTCGTTCGGGGTGGACATCGCGCTGCTCGAGCAGGCCCGCGAGGCGGCCCTCGGGTTGGGGCGCGGGACAGTCGGCACCAACGTCATGTACTTCGAGACGGGGCAGGGCTCGTCGCTGTCGGCCGGTGCGCACCTCGGCACCGGCGGGCGACCGGTCGATCAGCAGACCCTCGAGGCGCGCGCGTACGGGCTGGCCCGCCACCTGCAGCCGTTGATCGTGAATACCGTCGTGGGGTTCATCGGCCCCGAGTACCTCTATGACGGCAAGCAGATCATCCGGGCCGGGCTCGAGGATCATTTCTGCGGCAAGCTGCTCGGTGTGCCCATGGGCGTCGATGTCTGTTACACCAACCATGCCGAGGCCGACCAGGACGACATGGACACCCTGCTCACGCTGCTGGGCGCGGCCGGCTGTACCTACGTCATAGCGGTGCCCGGCGCCGACGACGTCATGCTCGGCTACCAGAGCACGTCTTACCACGACGCGTTGTACGTGCGGGCTGCGCTCGGGCTCCGGCCGGCGCCGGAGTTCGAGGCCTGGCTGCAGAGCCTCGGCATGATGGACGACGCGGGCACAGTGCTGCCTGTGGCGGCATCGCCGCTGTTGGCGATCACCTCATGACGTCACCCGATTTCTGGGACGCCCTGCGGCGCTCGACGCAGGCCCGCATCGGCCTGGGGCGGGCCGGCAACGGGTTGCCGATGAGGGCCGAGCTGGAGTTCCGCGCCGCCCACGCCGCGGCCCGCGACGCCGTGCACGACGAGCTGGACGTCGCAGCGCTGTCGGCCAAGCTCAAGCATCTCTGGCTGGGCGATCCAGTGGTCGTGACCAGCCGGGCAGCCGACCGCGCCGAGTACCTGCGCCGTCCCGACCTCGGCCGCGAGCCGGCGTCCGAGCTGGACCTGCCCGCGCACGGGGACGACCTCGCGGTGGTGCTCGCCGACGGGTTGTCGGCGCGAGCGGTGTCGACCCACGCTGTGCCGTTCCTCGAGGCGTTGCTGGGGACGATAACCGCGAGCGTGGCCGTCCCAGTGATCGTCACTCAGGCGCGTGTTGCGCTCGGCGATCACATCGGCGCTGCGCTCGGGGTGCGGGCCGTTCTCGTGCTCATCGGCGAACGACCGGGGAGAGTCCCGCCGAGTGGTGTAAGTCGGGTTCCTGATCGTGGTGACCGGTGT
>NZ_CAXTHK010000023.1:0-66900 GCF_964244045.1 uncultured Jatrophihabitans sp.
CGACGGGGACCCCCAATTCGCACGGTTCGAAGATTGCCGCCTACCGGTTTCGCCGAGGGCGTTCATGCCCGGGTCGTGATGGAGCTACTCGGCCACTCGCAGATGCGCACCACGACCGATATCTACTCCCACGTGCTGCCCGCGCTCGCCCAGCACGCAGCCGACCGCATGGACGCGGTACTGCTCGCCGATCTCGGGACGCCGGCACGACCGGCGCGGCCGCCAGAATGACGCCGCGCACCACACACACGGCTCCAAGGGTTGGTGAGTCATGGGCCTACCGGGCCAGCGCGTCCGACCCACTCGTCGAGGTCGGCATCACCCGGATCGGGGTCCGCACACCAGCACGAGTACTGATCCGGTTCGTCGACGAGCAGTTCGAAGGTCGGCAGGACTGGGTGCCACCAGCGCGACTCAAGGTGCCGTGGTCCAACGCAGGTGAATACTCGGCCCGCGAGACGAGGTGGCAGGCGGTCATCGCCACCTCCCCGACCGCTCGCACGCCGGCTGACTACGCGACCAGTTACGTGTTCACTACCCTCATCGACTCCGCACTCGCGACGACCGACATCAGCGGCGCCGCCGGCGTCAGCCTCATCCACGACCAGGCGGGTCTGGCCGCATTTCTGGAACTCGACCCGCAACTGCTACTTGCCGAAAAACTCGCTTTCTGCGAGGACGGTGCGCTGGTGGTGCCGTGGTCCATCACTGAACTCATCGCCACGACCGCCGCCCGAGCGAACCCCGACCCGCTGCTACACCATGCTCAGGCGCGCGAAGCCGACTACCGGAACAAGACGATGCACGGCGAATACCACGACCCCCGAGGTCAAGACCGCGCCGTGCACATCCCCGCCGAATGGTTCGTCCAAGAACTCGGCGCGGCACACAACGAGCCCTACTGGAACCTGCTCCGGAGCTGGGCCGGCTTCGACAACACCCAGCACTACGACAATCTGAAGAGGCTTCGACACGAACTGGCTCGCACCACCGCTATCGCCCACGATGCCATCGCTGCCCTACGCGAGCAGGGCTCAGTTCGCATTGCCAATCGCTTCGAACGACTACTGAAGGAGCACCCCCGCCCCACCGCGCGGCCCGATCGCGATTGACCGTGATGTCCCGGCCTTCGAGCCGCGAGCCACAACATCGTGCACTGCGCAGTGTGACGGATCGACCCAATCACGGTGTTACGGCTACGGTCCTGATCATGCTGCCCGACTGGCAAGACCCCACCGTCATCGAAGCGGTCTCCTGGCGATTGGCCAGCGAGTTGCACCGCCGCCACCCGAGCACCACGGGTCTGTTGCGCTGGCACCCAGGCGGCGGCCAGAGCGACTGTCTGTCACTGCGCTCGACAAGCGGTGAGGAGGGTGACATCCGGCTCAACCGCAACGGCACCATTCAGGTCACCGCAAGGTTCGACGGACGCGCCCCGACCCGCCCCCCGACAACGTGGGATGACTACCTGCGGGCAGACCCTCGCCAGTTCCTGCACGGCCTAGAGAGCGACGCTGGGCTACCCGCGCCCTCCACCCTCCCCGCGTCCACGCCCCGGAACACTGAGCGCTCGAATCCTCGCGGCAATTCTCGCGACCGCGATCAAGACGCCCAGCCCCCTTGAAGTCGTGCCCGGCTACATCGATACCTCCGGGTATGGGGGCGGACCCAACGTGTCCGCATTCGCTGCGTTTCCTGACATCACTCCCGAACTGCTGCGCCCGCAACCACAGGACCTGTTCGGCCAACCCGAATACCGGTTCTGGTTCCTCACCCGCAACAACACGCCGATCTTCGGCGTCGAGCAGACCGCCGGCCTTGGCTGGACCCGCCACACCAGCCACAACATCGATCTGATGGGCATGTACACCGAATCACGACGCGACCTGACGATCACCGCACTCAAACTGCTGCGTCGAATCGAAAACATCTTAGTCCCAGGAAGCACAACCGGCCCCAACTCACTGCGCGGGTCCGCCGGCGCCACTCGCTCGCCGCCCAGTCACACGCCGGGGCCGAGGCGGGTCGAATTTCGCCCCGACGGGCACTGTCATGCTCAGCCGAACAGGTGATCCAAGGTCGGGATCGAGACGCGGGCATTGCCGGTGTCCACTGCCGCAGCGGTGAGGACCGCGGCCTGTTCTTGAATGTCGAGGGTTTCCAGCGCCTCGTCGGTAAGGAAGCGACTGCCCTTGACGTGAATCTGCCGGGCGCGGTAGCCATTCCAGTCGACCGGCAAGCGGGCGGGGGTGTAGATGCTCAGAGTGTCGCGAGCGCGGGTGATAGCGACGTAAAACACTCGCTGTTCCTCTTCGATGCCGTGGTCATCGGACACGGCCATGTCTGATGGAAATGCTCCGTCCACGGCGTGGATGAGGTGTACGGAACTCCACTCAAGGCCTTTGGCTGAGTGCACGGTCGACAACGTCAAGTAGTCCTCGTCCTTGTGGGGGGCTTTGGCGTAGTCGGCGCTGGACGAACCGGGGTCAAGAGTGAGTTCGGCGATGAAGGCCGCGAGGTCGGCGTGGGCCCCGGCGGCTTCTGCGATCCGGTCGACGTCCTCCACTCTGGCTTGCCAGTCCGTGTAGTGGGCGCGGACCAGGGGTCGGACCGCGCTAAGACACGCGGCGGCACGATCAGCGGCTACTTCGGTACTGCGGGCGGTCGCGAGATGGGCCAAGGTGGCGGCCAAGGCCGTTCGCGCCTTGTCCGGGCTGCTAGCCAGGACGGCGTTGGTATCGGGGTCGGCGGTGAGAAGCATGGGGGTGAGCGCGCGGGAATAGGCTCGTCCGAGGTTGCGGTGCAAGCACAGCAGTCGGTACCAGGAGAGTTCGTCACGGGGGTTGGTCACGACCCGTAGAGCGGCGATCAGATCACGGACGTGTGCGGTGTCCACGAATCGGATGCCGCCGTATTTGACGTAGGGGACGTTGCGGACGGCAAGTTCGACCTCTAGGGCCCTACCGTGGCTGCCCGCGCGCATGAGCACGGCCTGCTCCTTGAGCGGGAGTCCGTTTTGCTGGGAGTCCAGCACCGCGTCGGCGATCATTCGGGCCTCGGTGTCGGCGTCCTCGCAGTGCACCAGCAACGGCTTGCCGACGCGCACTGAGGCGCGGTCGGCGGTCAACTGCAGGCGACTGTCACCGTAGCCAGGGCGGATGACGTTGGCCAGATCCAAGACAGGCTGGACGGAGCGGAAATTGCGTTGCAATCGCACTAGCGTTGCCTCTGGGTGACGATCCAGGACATCACCGAGATGTGCGCCGCTGGCTCCGCGAAAACTGTAGATGGCTTGCGCGTCGTCACCGACCACAGTGAGCCCGGACCCATCGGGACGGAGCCCGGTGACGATTTCTACCTGGGCTCGGTTGACGTCCTGATACTCATCAACCAAGACCCAATCCCATCGCCGACGCAGCTTGGCGCCGATGACCGGATCCGCAAGTAGCTGCGCCCAGCACAGCAGCAGATCATCGAAATCCAGAAGGCCCTGCTGGCGCTTGCGGGCCATGAACGCTCGGAATAACCCGATGATCTCATCGCTCTGATGGACAAAGTCGGGCATCTCCTCGCCGATCACCTCCCGCGCCGGCCGCTGGGTATTCACGGCACGGGAGAACAACTCCGCGAGCTTTGCGCTTGATGGAAACCGGGTCCCCGTACCCGTCAGACCGTGCTCCGCGCGCAGCAGGTCCATTAGAGCGATGACGTCCTCGGGGTCGAGTAATGTCACGGCCGACAACCCGAGCACCCCTGCGTACTCCGTTACGACCCGATGGGCCACGGCATGGAAAGTCCCGCCCCACACCCGCTGCCCGATTCGCGAATCGCCGCACATTGCCGCAGCGCGCGAGGTCATCGCTGCCGCTGCTCGCCGCGTGAAAGTCAACAGCATCACCCTCTCCGGTGGCACCCGAGACTCCAACAGGCGCGCGACCCGAGCCGTCAGCATGCGTGTCTTGCCTGTGCCCGCGCCGGCCATCACCACCAACGGACCCGCACCGTGAGTAACCGCCTCGAGTTGCGACTCGTCGAGGCCCTCACTCCAGCCGCTATCGCTCATGCGTTCGACCTTACTGCCGGGTTGTGACAGTAGTGTCGAGACTCAGGCCCGTGTCATGTCTCCGCCCGTCCAGCGACGAGGGCTGATGCAGGTCGATGAGCGTGTTCACGAGTCGGTCGACGGCCGCGGCAGAGTCCGATGACACAGTCGTCCTGGCCCGTCGCCTCAAGCGACTCGAGCATCGCCCGACGGCACTGGAGGTCATGATTCGACGAGACGGCGCGTGCGAGTGGTCACTGATATGCGTTGATCTTGACTAGGTCGATAGGTTCACGTTGTCGGGAAATCAGGGCCATGCGATCTCGGCGGTTGGCCCGAGTCATTCGGGCGTCCTAGACATCAACGTCGAACGCCCGCGGAGATTGACACGTGACCACGCGCGACGTGCGAAACCGCTACCAGTGGCAGCCTTTTGCGCTTCCCGTTCTTTTCGGAGAGGAGCCACCAGCGAAAGACCCGTGGCCGGGGTTGCTTGAGTTCGTAGCAACCTTCGGGAGTCGCACTTCTCAGATCCGCGAAGAGGCATTGACCGCCGCTGGGGGCACCGCAGTTGCGGGGATTGAGATAGCTCAACCAGCCAGCGGGGAGAAATCGGCACGCTCAGCCACTGCGAATCTCAACGCACCGATGCGCGTAGTGCTGATGGGCCGCACGATGGCCGGAAAGTCATCGCTGCTCGCCGCAATGACGGGCTCGCATCTTGAGCGAATCGGCGACGGGCGGCAGCGGTTTTCCCGGGACATCTTTGGTGCAGTCTCGTCGGTGTCCGAACACGTAGAGGTGGTCGATACCCCCGGCGTCGGGGCACACGGCGGAGCCGACGACACCGAAATTGCTCTCAAAGCCGCCCTCGACGCCGACGTCGTTGTTTGGGTGAACAGTAGCGACTCGATTCAGCAGGAATCTGCCGCCGCGCTAAAGCTTCTCGGGCTGATAGGCAAGCCGATCATTGTCGCCATCAACTGTCGCCAATCTCTCGAAGGCATCGGCCGACTAAACTTGCTGCGCTTTCCAGATCGCGTGTTCGGAAACAGGGAGGGACTCCTTGACGAGATCAAGCGGCACATGGCCGACGCCGGAGTTGAGCCACTCGATGTCGTGTACATCCACGCCCTCGCAGCTGCCCAAGCTTTGGCTCAGGGAGAGGTCCAAACCGAGTTGCACACTGCGAGCCGAATCGACGACCTCACGGATGCCCTCGAGAAAGAGCACGCGGCTCACAGCGCGAGCCGACGGGCCATCCGTCTGATCGACAACGAGCGTCAGACGGCAGAGGAACTCACAGAGTCGCTGCTTCAGGGGTCAATCAACCTTATCGCGCGGTCAGCGCGAGACCGGGAGATGATCAACGACGTACACAGGCGGATGAAGCGTTTAGTGTTGACGGCCGGTGAATCGATGGCGTCTGACGTCGAGTCTGCGGTGGGACGGCGTCGCGACTGGCACCTCATAGTGACCGATTTCGGGAAAACAGTGCAGTCGGACTGGGCTGACGAGGTTCGATTGATGCAAGAGGAGCTAACAAGGTCCCTCGGCTCACGGCTGACGGCCCTGATAGCCGACTTGAAATCCACGATCGCGGACGCCGACACCGAGTGGACGAGTGTCTCTGCGGACCACTTCGCGCTGCGCGACCTCAAAGACTTCAACGGCGTTTGGGGGAATCGAATCGCGAGGGCTGGCGTAGGCGTCGCCGGGGCGACGCTTGGCCTCAGCGGCGGAGCGGTTCTAGGAGCGCAGATCGGTGGAGCGCTTGGGCTGGCCGGAGGACCCCTCGCGATCCTGACCGCCGGCGCTGGCCTCTTCGTCGGCGGCATCGCCGGACTGGCCGCGGGACAGATCAAGTCTCTCGTCGACCACATCTTTCTCGGCAAGGACGGCGTCCTGCGCAAGCGCCGAGAGCAGGTGGCCAAGCAGGTCGGGCCAATTCTTGATGATATTGAACACGAGTATCAGAAAGCCATCACTGCTTACCTCGGCGGCCTAAGATCCGGACTCGAAGGAGAGCTTGCGCGTAGCGACGAGCAGTCCGCGTCTCTCGAGCGCCTGTCCTCGCACTGGACAGTGCAAGCCAAGCATCTGCGAACTTTGGTACGCGACATGGACCGAGAAACAATCTCGACGCTCCTCCGAGTCAACGGGCGAGAACGCCTTGCGCGTTCGGTCAAGCGGGCCACGCGAGTGCCGGGAGTCTGCATCCTCGCCGAGTTCGACGATTCAGCGTTCTGGGAATCGTGGCTGTTCCCGCCCGACCTCGGCGAAGTCTTGGCTGGAGGTACATCATTGTGGTCCAACTACGAATCCGCTGGTGCTTCCGGATACGCGCTCGGACTGGTCGAAGCAGCAAAGGTTCACCTCGTGAAGACTGACGGCGGATCTGCAACTTTGAGGATCCATGAGGACATTCCTCCAGCAATCACCACGGTATGGGCCGAGGGACTGACGGCCCACACGGGCCGAAACATTCAGATCGAGACGACCCGAAGGACTGGAAGTCGATGACCATCAACTTGTTCAAAGAAGCTTCAGCCGCGGCGCGCAGTCTCGGCGAGGAACTTCGGGGAGTGCTCGCCGAACTCGACCCATTAGTAGCGCAGCCATTATTGGAGCGCCTGGCAGTCGAAGCACACCCCACTCCCCTGTTGGTATTCACGGGCTACCACAGCAGTGGCAAGTCGACGCTCATCGAGGCGCTCACCAACCGAGCCTTCAACATCCCGATCGGCTCCGGTGTCACGACCGACCAGGTCACGGAGTATGACTGGGAGCACGACGTCCGACTCGTCGACACCCCTGGTGTCCACGCGGACCGTCCCCAACACGACCAGCGCGCAGAACAAGCCCTCCAGACTGCGGACTTGGTGCTCTTCGCCGTTCCGGTCGAACTCTTCGACGACACACTCGTCGCGCATCTTCGTGATGTACTTGGGCGACTAGGAAAATCACGTCAGACACTCATCGTCATCACAAAAGCAGGGACGATGGATGCCGTCCCGGGCCACCGTCGGGCGGCTGTCGAGGAAGCACTCGGACCGTTCGATCAGGTCCCGTGGGTCGAATGCGACGCCCAGTACTACCTCGACGGACTCGATCTAGCGGAGTCCGCTCCAGGAGACTCACAGGCGTTCATCGACGCATCCGGGTTGAGCAAGGTCGCTACCCTCATCAATGACTTCGCCAGCCAACAGGGCGAGTTCGGCAGACTAAGCCAGCCGTTGCAACTCTTCATCGCAATCTCCCTTGAGGCGTCAGCATCGCTCTCCGAAGACCCGCGCGAGGAGGCCGCACTCAAGATTCTCGCGCGGCAGCGCACTGCTCTGTCCAAGAAGCGAGTTCATCTCGCCGACTTGCTCGAGGCCCGTTCCGCGCAGTTCCGCTCAGACGCAGTCGGAGCAGCGACGTCGTTCGCCGACAGCATCGAACTTCACGAACAAAGTTCTGAGCTCTCAGAAGCCAGGCTTGCGGGCCTCATGACGACTCTCAACGAGAACCTCAGCGAAGCATTAACACGATTCGAGCGAGCTGTTACGTCCGTCCTGGAGGTCCAGTTCGACGATCTTGCCTCGGAGGTGCTCGAGATCGAGGCGTCCCCGTACGGACGCCTCGCTGTCCGACTCGGCGAAGTAGGGACACCCAGCTTCGACGAGCCCGAGGTCATGGTTACGCCCGGCAACGTCCGGACGCCTTCAGTTCCACCTTGGGCAGGTGATCTTTCGAGATACCTCGGGCAGTTCAGGAAGTACTGGGGAGCAGGCGACGGGGTGAAAGCCGCCGCGGGAAGCAACGGCCACAAACTCGTGCTAAAGGTCGGGCATGCGTTCGGCAAGAACTTCAAGCCTTGGGAGGCGGTCCGAACTGCGAACACGGTCGGGAAAGTAGCAAAAGTGGGCGGAAGCGCTGTCGCCATCGGGCTGGAAGCGTACAGCGTCATTGCCGAAGAACGCGCGGCGGTAAAGGCCGAGAGGGCTCGTGCGCAGCGACGGCGCAGTATCACCCAGGAGATTCTGGCGCAGGCCGACTCGATCGTGCTCAATGCGCTCGGAACCGTAGGCAATGACTTAGACGACGTCTTCCGACCAGAGTTCCGGCGCATCGACGCAATGGCCAACGAGATCCGTGGAACGCGCTCAACACGATCCGTACTTCGAGAACGCCTGATGTCGATTCAAGAGCAGGCCCGCACCTCCCTTTCAGCCCTCTCTCCTTCAGCGGAAGAAAGCGACTGAGTGCCTGAACGGCGCGCGGTCAAACCAGTGACGTGCTCGTAAGTGACCCGCAAGTTCACCACGAAGTCTATCGGCGCGCGCCAAAGAACTCTTCAACGGGTTGAACGACGCGGCCCGATTCGTCGCGCCGAGACTTGTTCTCCCGTGAGAAATAAACTGCGATCTGGAACCACAGAGAAAGCGTTCGAGCCTGTCCGTATGTGCTGGCTCCAGCTAACGCGGCTAGACTCTCGCAGCCCTAGGCGCTCGCTATAGCGACCGGATCCGCCGGCTCCGCTGCGACTTCCGCGAGATGCCGTAAATCATCACCCGTGACGGGTGTATCAACCGCACGGGCGTCCATCGGGCCGGCACCGCGGCCTGTGCACACAGTCTGTCCATGCCGTCCACACTAAGTGACTGACGCTACGATCGACGCGCCTAGGCGGGTGGTCGGGAACGGGTCTGTACCAAGAGTCAGCGCGATCCGCGTGACGCGCACGCGGCGCGGTCGCTCGCCTAGGCGCAAACCCGGATGCGCACGACGCTAATCGACGAGTTCAGCAACCCCCGACTCGATCGCGCGAATCATCGAAGCCGACCCAGACCCGTCAGCGTAGCGAACTAAAGCGCCAGATGCGGCGTCCGTGATGAAGCCCGTAGCCGCGTGTGCTGCCCGGCGAGTAGCCAAGACAATCAAGTCCGCGTTGCGAGAGTGCTGACGGAGTGCAGCGTTGCCGACTTTGTCAGACGAGATGTGCACGCGCATGGAAGGCCATTGCAATCCGGCAGTCTTCTCGGCGCGTGCAAGACAGCCCTCGTCGAGGCTGTACAGCAACACCTGACCAGAGAAGACTTTGTTGCTCGTTCCGCTTTCGCTCCCTTCGCTTACGTCGGGTTCATCCCATGCGAGAGCGAGATTGACATCGCTCGCTACGAGTGATGCCAGGCGTCTGAGGGCCGGCGAGAGCCTGTGCCGTAGATGGTGGAGCGGGAACAGCAGGGCAGCGACAAAAGCGGTCCGCGCGTCGTGGTCGCTGTGAGGGCCGGAGGCGACGACGTCGGCAATGTCAAGGACACGGGCGGCGGTGCTGGCCGCAACCCATTGTGGGGCGTAGGAGCGCAGATCTTCAAGCGTTCCTCGGTACAGCGCGACTGGTGGCGCCGCACGCAGAACGATCTCCAGTAGGGCACAGATCGCGCCGAGGTCGTTGGGGCCGAAGCGTTCGGCGATCAGGTAGTGACTCAGTAGCGCTGCGGCCGTCTTCATTGCCGGGCGGTTGAAGTCGTCAGCATCGAGGAACGTGGCGACGCTCGAAAGGAGTGTGTCTATAGCCATCTGTGGCAGAGCGTCGATTGCGTCGGCAAACTCGGTGTCCACGGTCCACACCGGAGCCCACTCCTGTGCTTGATCGAGAGTGATCTCGCTCGCATGGGGCGTGTTGAGTTGCTCGGTCCAGGTGAGCCAGGAGTCGGGTGAGGGTGGCTGCTCGACAGTGATGACGCCGGCTTCTGCATCGGTGTCGCTGGGCTCGACATCGGCCGTGACGTCGGATTCCGACTCCACCGTTGCCGATTGCTCGTCGGACAGCGGGGCGGCTACATGCTGGTGTCGTTCACTAAACACGTCCGGACTGATCGTGCCGGTTGCCGCGATCGCGGTGGCGAGGTCTGCATCACCGCGAGCAACAGCGGCGACTGCGCCGACAGCAAGCGCGTCAGGGTCGCTGGCGTTGGTGAGTCGAGCATCAACCAGCATGGCGACATCGGGCTGCGCTGCGCTCAGGGCCGCGACTGCGTTCGGTAGATCTGCGGCGCGCAACGGGAGGATGAGATTCGCTCGAGCCCAGGCCGCGAGGACGGCTTCGCGAACTAGTAGGGGTGGTTCCGAATAGACGATCGTCGGCAACGATCCGTGAGTGAGCAGAGCACGGTCCTGTCCAAGCCGTGCGAGTCGTCGGATCTGAAGGTAGGCGAGGTTTTCGTGTGAGATGCCGCCAAACCCCTCGATTTCACGCAGGAGGTCTGCGGACGTCTCGGCTGAACCGTTGGCAAGAGCGAGGTCAAATTCCCGCAGCATTCGGCCGATCGGGCGCGCCAAATTTGGTCGGCGTAGTGGCTGGTCACCGAGGCTTTCGACGAGGCGTCTGATTGCGGCGTAGGCCGGTCCCGCTGTCTGTGGGGTGGGCCTAAGGAGGTAAGTCGTGCCCGGACCGAACAGGTCCAGGATTGCCGCGTCGATGGGATCTTTGGCTTTGAGCGTGGCCACGCGTCCGTCGAAGGGGCACCAGTGATGGGCGACCGCCGCCTCCAACATCGGGCGCATTCGGCCGGCGTGCGCGGTGTCCCAGCAGATCACGTAGTACGCGGCCGCCGGCCCGGATGCCTCGCGTCGGGGCAGCACCAGGGGGCACTCGCCCCTCTTGGACAGTGCGTCGAGAAACGGGGCCAAGGTCTTGGCCGCTGGATGCTGCGGATCGGTGTTCGGCCAGGTCGTGTTCGGCGGCGCGAAGAACCGCGACAGGAACGATTCGGCGGGCGCGACGGTCATGAGTGTGCGCCGATCCACCGTGTCCGGACCTCGAGCCTTTGACGCGCCGCGTTAGCCGGATCGACCTCGAAGTCGAGGGCTTCTTCGTTGAGTTGCGTGCCGTTCCAGGTGAAGTTCATCGATCCCTTCAGGACCCAGGTCCAGCCGATCATGATCTTCTCGTGTAACTCGCTGCTGGAGTACACGTGGAGACGATCGCTGGCGCAGGAGCGGCGCAAACGGTCGACGAAGGACAGGTTGTGCGGGTCCTGACGAACGGCAACATAAAGGTGGGTCCCGTGCTGGGTCAGCAGCGCGAAGACTTCGCTCAGGCTGAGGGTGGATCGCGAGTCGGGTCCTAAGACAGCGTCGAATTGACGGATGGAGTTGTCGATAACGGGGATGTCGGTCACCCATCCGGTGACGAGCCAAAACTCCGGACTAGGTGCACAGAGCTCCGACAACAAAGCGGCGGTGAGCACGTCGCCGATGGCCAGACCGTTGCGCGGACGAGTCCGCACGGTGCGCGTGCCGGTCACTGTACTTCCTCGGCCAACGACAGGCTTGCTTGCAGCGTGCCGTGCCGTTGCTGGATGCCAGTGACGCGGCCGTAGACCCGTAGGCCGTTGCGTTCGGCGGCTGTGACTGTGGCTTGTCGGACACTCTCGGACAGTGCTGCCCGCTGGGAGTAGGGCGCGGTGAGGACGACTCGTCCGTTGTTCTCGATGGCTTTGACATAGTCCTCGAGCCAGTGAGGTTGCGTCACGTCGATCGTCGTTGTGCGGCCGACGATGACGCTCTCGAGGGTTAGGCGCTCGATCACAAGGTTGTCGCGATAGGGGTGCCAGTGTTCGAGTCGCTGCACGCGGGCCTGCGGTCCTCGCAGCCAGAGCAGAGAGAACGCGGCGTCGGATGTCAGTGGCGCAAGGGGAAAGCCAAGGTCTCCTTGCGCGGCGTGGAAGACGAGGGTGCGTGCGTCGATCTCGACGCCGAGTCGGGCTTCCTGCTGGGTCCATGCCGTGGCGAGATCGGCGACGAGGCGGTCAATCGTGGGGGTCGATCCCGGACGCAAGAGTCGGGCGGCGAATGTTGAGACCAGCAGGTGCCCGGGGGGACCCTCGGACTCGGTCCAGGTGTTCAGCAGGCTGTCGAGGGCGCTGTCCATCTGGGTGATCCCGCTGGCGTTGCGGAAGGTAGCGACGGATCGGGTGAGAGGGTGTGCCGGGTTGAGGAGGTCGGCAAGGACATCCTGCATAGCCTGGTCGACGTCTTCGGCCTCCGTGGATGCGCAGGCGCGAGCGACAGCGTCCCAAAATTTGCGTGGATCTTCGGTGTAGTCGCGGTGCAGGGATTCGATGAGACCGAGCCCACCGATGGCCGTTTCGGAGACGATGATCGTGTAACTGCCGGTTGAGGAGTCGCGTTGAATATCGACAGCAAGGTCGGCTTCTTGGGCGTCGGGGAGAGTCTCCTCGGTGGCAGTAAGGATGGCGTTGGCCAACGTGTCGAGGAACACGCGCTCCAGTAGGTCGCTGGTGCGACTATGCAGGTCCGGGGTGATCAAGAGGTTGCCGTGTTCCTCGAGGACTGTGTGAACATTTGGGTCCGTGGACAGCGCCGCTAGATCGGTGAGGGTGCGCGCTTGGCCCACAACGCCGTTGGGATCAGCGCGGTATGCGATCGCAAGGAACTGCGCTAAATCGTCGCTCCAACGTCCATTTGTCAGGCTGGCGGGTATTGCACCGAGGTCTTCTCCGCCGAGCCCTCGAGCAATGAAAGCGTTCAGGTAGATTTCGGCGAGCCACTGTCGCTGGAAGACGTTGGCGATGTCGTCGAGGCGGGGGTCCTCCAGGACACGCCGCCGAAAAGCCAGGTTTCGCCACTGGGCGGACGCCGCGAACGTGCTTAGCAGGCTGCTGTCCGCAACGGCGAATCGTCCGGTGAGAATCATGGCGTCGACGTCGAGTTCAAAGCCCATTGCCGCAGCTTGTCCATTGTGCGCGTAGCGGACGTGAACTGGGGCGCGGGTGCCGTTCTGCAGGAGCAGTTCGCCATCGGACCCGATAGTCATTCGGCGGACGGCGAGTGGGCCACCGGCGACATGGAGGGCGAAGGCGCAGGTATCAATCAGGTCGGCCCACGCCGAGGGCGTCGGCACGTCAGCGTGACGCAGGGAAGCCTGGTCGTAAGCGAAGGTCGACCTCCACATCGGCATCGCGTTGGATGTATCCCCGATGGTCGCTGGGGGGCTGGCCAGTCGCAGCGCAAGGGGTCGAACCACCTCGTAGCTCAGCCCGTCGATGGTAGTCCACGTTCCCAGTCCGTGGCCGCGGGCGACAATGTCCTGCAGTTCAAGGTTCTGTCCCGGTGGCGGAACGGGCAGCCAGGTGCGGGCTTGAGCGTTGGCGTAGCCGAACCGGCGACTGACTCTACCGGGGACAGCGTCACGCAGCGCCTGGGCGATCGGCATTGTTGCGTGTTGGTCGGCAAATCCTGCGGGCAGGTCGAATTGCACGTCGGGAGTGTTGAGCGACGCAAACAGAGAAGTGGTCATGAACTCCGGTAAGGGTGCTCTTTCTTGGGCGCCCGGATCGGCGTCGCCAGGCAGAGTTCGCCAGCCTGCTTCCAGTCGGCGCAGCGCGGTGGGCACGACCGACAGCAGCAAGGATCGGGGTTCTTCCCACAACGCTGCTTGAACCTCGTCCGTGCTCACCGTCAAACTGCGGCGCAGGTACTCGCCCAGGTCCTGTTGACGTTCGGCGTTGGCCAGTAGTTCGCGCAGAAGTGTGAGAACTTGGGCCGTCTTCGGATCGGACCACCCGGGTCGTGGCGGAGTCAGAATCGACCGCACGTCCGCGGTGGTCTTGCGTGTCAGCCAGTCAAGCAGCGCGTGAGTGGCCTGCATCTTGATGACGTAACGGTTGTTGATCGGTAGCAATCGGGCATCGATTTCAGGATCCAGCAGCTTTTCGTAGGTTTGGTAGGCAATTCGGTCGCGACCATAGTCGGACAGGACGACGGCCGTGATGGGCCGCATCTCCAGCCGACGGCCGGCGCGGCCTCGGCGTTGCAGGAAGGAGGCGAGGTCGCGGGGGGCTTTGTGTTGGATGACCGCGCCCACGCGGGGGTCATTGAATCCGACCTCGAGCGAGGAGGTAGCGGTGATGATGTCGGCGTTGGAGTCGGTCCCAACGTCTTGGGATGACGTTCTGGCCACACGTAGGGCGCGGTCCATGCGTTGCAGGTGTGCGGGCAGATCCCAGGATTGGCCGTCGAGGTATCGATCTGCGGCTTGGGGGTCTTGCGGGCTGCGTAGGTTGGCGAGGATGGCGCCACCTGCTCGGCCGTTGAACAGGATGCCTTCGGCGTCGCGCAGGTTGTCATATAAGCGGTTGATGACGTCCAGATTGTCGGTGAAGGCGAAGGTAACCGAACCATAGGTGCCGGGGGTTATATCCAAGGTGCGACCCAGCAGCATCGCCGTCTGAATGGTGGTGGAGAGCAGAGAGGCGCCGGAAATCGGGTCGCCGCGCAGGACAATGCCGTATTCGCGACTGGTGGGCAGCATGTCGTCGGCGGCGGGCCCGATGACTTCGACGTTGCTGCGCTCAGTGCCGGTCAGAGTGGCGAAGAACTCGCCGGCATCGCGCAGCGTTGCTGATAGGCCGACCATTACCGGGGCCGCCGCGCCCCATTGACGGTTCGCATGGCGCCAGCGCCGCAACATCAGGCCCACTTGGGCGCCGTGCGCTCCGGAGTAGGTGTGCACTTCGTCCAGGAGCACCAGTCGGGTGCCGTTAGCTCCCCTCCACCCCAACAGTCGCCCCAAACCAGCGGTGGTGGACTGCTGGCTCAGCATCTCGGTGGAACTGAACAGGATGTCGGGCGGGTGGGCGATCATCGATTCGCGCGTCAATGCCACCGTGCCTGGGCCGGTCGTGTAGTCCCCGGTCGAACAAACAAGTCGCTCAACCTTGCCCGTACGGTCCGCGTCCGACCAGATGAGAGAGCCTCGGCAGCCTTCGACAGGACAGTCGAAGTAAGGACAGATCCTGCCTTGCCCGTGCCGCTTCCACCTACTCCAAGAATTTCCGACACGCACCTCCGAATTCCATGGCGTGTCTCCGTAGAGCAACGCTATGCGCGCCGATCTCGAGCCAGGCCCGTTGAGCGGCCCGAGTTGGTCAACGGTCCGCAGCGCTTCGCGTGCTTGGTCACGCAGTAATTCGTTGCGGGGGTAAAGCGCCAAGGTGTGTGGGCCGGTTCGGGCCTTATCAGCGTTGGCCGCAATGTCCAGTAGAGCCGGCAGGTAAAACGCAAGGGTTTTGCCTGAGCCCGTCCCGGCAGTGATGATGCGGGCCGACATCGCTGGTCCCGCGATGGCGGCCAGGATCGACGAGGCGGCGTCTAGTTGGAACTTGGCCAGCATCGATCCGTCGACGAGGCGGGTCAGTACGTCGGCGTGCAAAGCACTCCAGTCGGGTGTGCCCGCAAGGTTGCTGGCCGCCTCGGCCGCGGCGATCGAGCGGCGTGGATACCGCCGGGGCGCCACGCGGAGTCGATAGTCGGCGACGAGGGCGCTGGAGTTGCGCCACCACCCCGCCGCTGTGCGGTCGTTAGGAGGCCACAGTTGGCGCAGCGTGCGGAGCAGTCGCAGCGTCTCGCCGAGCCTGGTGCGGTAGCGCGGGGTGGGGTCTGGCAACTTATGTAGCAGTCCGGTGTCGAGGAGGTGCTGCAGGTACTCGTCGCCGCTGGGCAGGGCTGCTGTGGTCCGACCTGCGTCCACGAGGCGCTGGTCGTCGACCGCTCGTTCGACATCGGCGTGGCTGAGGAATCCGTCGACGACGCCCCACGACAGCAGTGGCAGTTCGAGGTCTTCCAGCCTGCTGAGTAGGTCGGCGATGCTGGCCCACGGATCTGGGCTCACGAGATGACCACGTACAACTGGTCCTTAAGCGCCTCGTCGCTTCTGAGGGTTGTGAGTTCCTCGTCGCTGAGCTGGCTGAGCAGGATCCGGCGGGTCTCGAATCTGCTGAGCACGCCGTCGGATTCAGAGGCTCCGACGCCGGCCAGCAGTTCGGCGACGTTGGCCAGCGCAAGACGGAAGGTTGTCACGTCGCCGCTGCTGACCTGCGACGCGCTGGCGGACCTCCTCATCGTGTCGAGCGTGTTTGTGGCTTGCTGGCGGTCGGAGGGGTTCAGCTTGGGCAGGGCAGCCAGTGGGAGATTGGCGATCTCGTCGCTGGCCCAGGACCTCCATGCCTGCTGGTTTGCAGCGGCAATGTCGGTGGCGGCTTTGCTCACGTCCGCCTTGCGGGCGTTCAGGAATTGGTGCGTGGGCCGTCCGGTCGACTCGACATGGTCGCGTAATCGTTGGGCAGACGCGGTCAAATCTGGCAGATCTGCCACGGGGGCGCCGGCCTCGCGCAGTTTGCGGTGAGCAGCTAGGACGTTGTCGAGCTTGGCGAGTTCAGCCTTGAGGTTGTTCAGAGCCGTCTCGGCTTGTCCTTGTTCCTGGGTTTCTTTCGCGTTCTCGCCCTTGGCTCGTGATAGCGCCGTCAGTCGCTTGGCTCGCATGAGCAGGCTTTGCACGTCCGTTGCCTCAATCATTCGCGGCACCCTCCTCCACGATGCGGAACCAGTTCTGAACGACATCGCCGATCTGGTTGTCGAGGTCGGATACGGTGCCGCTGTCGCTCTCAGCATCTGCGACTCCCGCCTCGATCCACTGCCTGCTGTACGCGAGGTAGTCGGCCACCGCCTGTAGGTCGGCGCCCGCAGGCGCACCGACGACGGAAAGTAACGCCAGACCGCTTTCGGTCTCAGCAGTGTCTAACAGTCTCTCGACGGACGAGATGACGGACTGATCCCATTGAGCGGCAGCCTCGTTGCGCACTTGAAGATCCGCCAGCGATGAGACCTTCACGAACCCGTAGCTGTGACCGGCCTTGACCGCGTCCAGTATCGCCGCGGTTGTCTCGTTCACGGTGGTGCCCTGTGGGACATCGACTCGGATGCGATCGATCAGGTCCTGCCAGTAGGCAAGTTGCGCTTGGCATGCTTGCTCGAGGAAGGCGAGACGTCGATGTGCCTTGGTGCCCCAGTCGGGCACGTCGAGTTCGGTGCCGTCGGTGAGAAGCTTTCTCGCCATGCGAACGATGCCGCTGAGCCGTTGGTAGTCCACGGCGTGCACGGCACCAGTCCCCTGAGCAACACCGATCCCGCGCGCGAAGTGGTCAATGACTGCACTGCGTTCGACCGTGTATTCCCGATACGCGGCCAGCCACTGTGGGGCGCGTGAGGCTTCATCGCTGCGGAGATCAGCCGGTGGCAGCCAGAAGATCGCGTTAGCGAAGTCGAGTTCTTTGGGCTTGGACGGTAGACCGCCGCTAGCGCCTGCTCCCCGGATCAGCGATGCCGCGACGTGCGCCAGGGACGCGTCATCGACGGCCATTGCTCGCTGGATACGACGCTTGGCTTCATCGACGCGGCCAGCGACGGTCGCGTCGAGGCGAGGCAAGGCATCGCCGGCACGTTGCCAGAAGCCGGCTTTGATCAAGATGAGGCCGCGGAACATCATCGCGGTGCGGGCGTCTCGCGGCAGTCGGATGATCGGCGCGATTGAGGGCGGAAGGTTTTCGCTTGCACCCTCGATCGAGACGGTATGAGAGATGCGAACCTTATCGGGAACTGCCTTGGCCAAGGTCGCCGTATCGGGCTCTTTGATCGCGGGGTCGAACCAGTCGATTCTAGCCAGCAGGCGGTCACGAATCATGGTGCGCATGTCGGCGGCTAGGCCCTGCCGCAGGTCTTTGCCGTTGAGCCAAATATCGATGCCGTCGAGTTGACTGCGTACCGACGGTGGAAGATCACCCGGCGCCGCGGTGACAGGGTCGGGTGTCCGGTCGGTGGGATGTGCTCGAGTCAGATCGGAAGGAAGCGGTGGATGCGAGAACGCGGCGAGGATCTCGTCGCTTATCGCCTCTCGTCCGACATCGCCCCAGAACGTCAATAACGTATCGGCCCGGCCGCCGTCATCGCCGCTGAATGCCTTCTGGATTTCCTCCTGCACATGGACCGGGAGGAAGGGCAGGCCCATGGCGGACGATTCTTGACCGAGGAATCCGGGTGGTGGGAACTTTCCGGCCTTGAGTGTCTGGACGTTGTCGTTAAGCATGTCACGCACAGCACGGGATAACACACGGCGGGGGTTGAAAACTGCTCTGTCGCTGCCCTTATCGGCGCAAGCACGAACCGCACGCATCAGGGCAGCCTTGTTGTATGGGTAGAGACCGTAACCCTGCTGCGACGCTCCGAAGGCTTCATGGCAAGACGACTGATACTCGCAGTTCAGGCAGGCATTCGACACTTCGGGGCTGGCCTGCTCCAGGCGTGCCTTACCCACCCGTGCCGCGTTGAGATAGCGGCCCATGAAATCGGCGAATACCTGCTCGTCTGCGCCCGGCGTGTCGAACTCCACTTCCACCGTGTACACCGGTGAAGAAGCCTCAGCGCGGGTCCTGAAGGTGTCTGGCAGCAGCTCGCGGTAGTAGCCGGATGTGACAGCGAGCATCGTGCGAACTGTTGCGTATTTTTCTTGCCCCTGCACGATGCCAACCTCCACGATGGCGTCGAGCAGGTCCCGTCGAACGCCCTGGATCAGGGCCACGTCCTCGATCAGCAGCACGATTTCGTGCCCGACGAACTTCTCTCGGATCCGTTTAAACGCCTGGCTCACGTCGCCTGCGTTCAGGCTCGCCGCCTTGATCGTGGCCGCCTCAAGTACGTGATTTAGCAGTCGTACGGCCTCGACTTGCATCGTCGGCTTGGAGATCAAATCCCGGACGACTGTCCGGGTGGCCAAAGCGGCATCGTTAATACTGGAGTAGGAGCCAATGTCGGTTGGCAAGTCCTCGAGTGTGAACTCGAGAGGCATGTCGGGTTCGGACTCTGCGCGGCCGTTGAGCGCGTAGTGCGCGTAGCGCTTGACGAACGAGTTGGGGCGCAACAGGTGGCTTCGCAGCAGCGGATCGAGAAAGATTAGCCGCAGCCCGTTCTCTCCCACGAGCTTCTTGGCGAAAGGGTTGTCGCCGGATCGAGTGCGGAGCGCCTCGGCTAGTCCGTCCAGAATGCGCTGTTCCATCTCATCGGGTGTCATGCCGCTGCCCAGGCTGGACAGTTTGCGCCGGATCTCCTCGAATTCCGGTTCGGTTTGATCGAGCAGCAGTTTCTCGATGACGTCCTTCAGGCTCGTCTCGGTCTTCTGCAGGTAGATGACGTGGCGGTGGGGGTGCTCTTCGATGTTCGCTTCGATCCAGCGGATCAGATGGGACTTACCTGCACCGGACTCGCCGAGGACCGTCGCCGCGAGATATCCCTCGGACGGCGGCGCACTTAGGAACTCCTCGAGCACTTCCTGCTCGGACACCGAATCGGTGGTGGCCCTCCCGCCGACTTCACCTCGCTGGCGGGTGATGCGCAGCGGAGAGTGCGTCGCGAGTAGCACCGCCCGAGACGGTGTCGCGGCCTCTGTGGGAATCGTTGAGGTGACCTCCTCGGTGGACCAGCAGACGACGTTGACCTGTGCGGTCACCGTGTCACCTCCTTGACTGTCACGGCAGAGACGAACCGATCGTGCCCAGTTTCCTGGGCATCGGGTAGGGCAATCACGCCGGAGGGATCGGACTGGTAGGTCATGGTCAGGATGCCGCGTGCTTCGGCGCTGGTCAGCGCGAGGCCCAAAGCGCGCAGTCCGTTGTCGGGGTCATCTGCGATCCCGTCGTAGGTCGCGCTGGGATGGCCGGGCAGGACGGGGAGTTCGGCGCGGAGGAATTCGAGCAGTTGCTGGATCGAGATCTGTTCGCCTCGTGGAATCTGACCGGTGAGGGGGTGCAGGATCACGTCGATGACGGCCTGGGTGGGATCGGGCACGATTTTCTCTCCGGTTGTCTTCTGTTTAGCCCCTTCCACCATGGCGCTCAGCGCCGGCATCCCCATGCCGAGGGCGATGCTCCATGGGCGGAAGGCGTTGAAGCGGGTGTCGTTGGTGAACAACTGCGTGCGGTTGGCGGTTTGCACGTAGCCCCAGTCCAACGGCGTGAACGGTGCCTGCCGCATCAGCCACGTCAGCCCAAGGCGCAACGACGGCGCGCCCTCGAAATCAGTGCCGAAGGTCTCCGGCGGCGCGAGCAGTCGGTATCGCAGAGTTCGCAGGAACTCCACAGAGTCAGCCAGTTTTTCGGCCTGATACAGCCCGTCGCCGCCCACGTGGACGAGGCCGAACTCGCGCAGCGCTGCCAAGGCTCGTGTTGCGTGCGCACCGTTGCTGGGTGTGCGGGGCCGCATCGTCTCGGGTGTCACGAAGTCGAGGATCTGGGTCTGCGAGAGATCTGGATGTTCCATGATCACGCGGTAGGTGAGCCACATGGTCTGCGGGACGCAGTACGCCGGGCTCGGGTTCAGCACGTCCATTCACAGACTCCTCAGCAGAGCGTCGAGCGAGATACGGGTCGTGTCACCCGTGACGTCGCGCAGTAGGTTGCCCGGCTTGTGCGGGTCGGGAGTGGAGTCCGGGCCGACGACGTAGCTGATCAGGTCCAGGGCCAGGCGTTCGTCGGCCTCGGATGTTAGGCGCGCTTGCGGAAGCACGAAGGCGATCGGCCCGGGGTAGTAGTCGGACAGTTGGTGCGCGGAACTGCGGTCCGTCAGAACGGCGGTGTTCGGAACAGAGCGTTGTAATTGGTCGGCGGCGGCGTCGGTCATACCGGCGAAGACGTGGACGCCCCGCTGAGCCAAACGCCGTAGCAGCGGATCTGCTTGCTGCCCTTCGGCAAACCAGATGAACAGTCCGGGCCTGTCACCGCGCCAGGCCTCCAGCGGATCGCTCCCACGCGGTGCTGGCAGGTCAGGGGCCGCTTCAAGTGGGTGCGTGCCAGGGGATCGGTCGGGCGCTCGCCGGCACGACGGACATCCACGACAGGCCGGCGCCGTTCGCAGCGTGCCTCCGCCGAAGGAGACCTGGAAGTGTCGGGCGATGACACGCCCAACGCACTCCTGGCCCCGCACGAGAGAAAGCACCGCCTGGAGCGCGCGACGTTGAGCGGTGCTCACGTCATTGCGTATCGCCGCCAGCGCTGTCTTCCAGCCGTGCTCTCCGAGTAGTTCACCGTTGAGCAGGTCGAACTCCAAGAAATCTTCGACGTTGGCATAGAAATCGTCGCGGCCCTTTGCCTTGGCCTCTTCCGAAGCGCCCGAATCTGGCGTCCATCGCGGGGCCCGCAAGCCGATGACCCCGGCCTGCGCCATCAGGGTCAGAGTGCGTACGTTCCACTGCGCACTGCGCCCATAGCCGTCGGCGAGGTAGTTGGGCAGCGTGCTCTTCCGCACGCGGTAGCGAAACCCCGTGAGGTGGTCAGCGCTGTGCATCATGCTCTGCCACCGTTTCCATCCGAGATCGTCGCCGATCAGCACGACACGGCTGAGGCTGTCGGCGATCTGTTCGTCTGGCGGACAACTGCATAGGTACGCGACCGACGGCCGACCGTCGCGACCGGCGCGACCGACCTCCTGGTAGTACCGATCGATGGTTTCCGGCAGGCACGCGTGAAGCACCGTACGGACGTTGGGCATGTCCAGTCCCAAGCCGAACGCGGAAGTGCCAACCACAACATCTAGGCCGGTGGCGGTTGGCAGGCCTGCAGTCGTCAACCCGCGCCATTGCTCCATGACTGTGCGGCGCTGCTCGTCGCTGGAGTCGCCGGTGACACATCCGACTCGCAGCAGTCCTTTCGTGCGCAACGTCGCCGCCCAGGTATGCGCGTCGTTGACCTTGGTGGTGTAAAGCAGCAGCGGTCTCGGGAGGCAACTGACAGCGGTCACGATCGCTGCGGCGCGGCTCTCCTCGTCGGGGTACGAGTCGAGAAAATACGCCGGTTCGGTGCGCAGTTCGGATCCCCAGACAAGGTCGACTTCGTGTCCGCCCATAGCGAAGAGGTTGGTCAGCAGGCGTAGCGGTTGTTGGGACACTGTTGCGCTCAGCATGAGGACAGCGGGCTTGCTCGACTGAGGGGCGCTATCGTGCGCTTCGCGGATGAGCCCGGGCATGGTCTGGAACTCGGGACGGAAGTTCGCGCCCCATTGGTCGACGAGGTGCGCTTCGTCAATGACGATCTGCTGTAGATGGCCGGCCCGGGCACAGTCCAGAACCGCACTGGCCAGTCCGGAGACGAACGCCTCGGGCGAGGTGTAGAGCAGTCGCTGCTGACCGGAGCGGACTTGGTCGCGAAGTTCCTTCTTGGTGTCGTTGTCCAGGGATCCAACGTAGGCGTAACAGCCGTTTGGGCTGAGTTCCTTATTCAGGTTCCTGGCAAGTTCGGCTGTGCGGCGTTCCATGTCCAGCGCAAGTACCACGGTGGGCACCACGACGATGGTCACACCATGGCTGGACAGCAGCACTTTCGACCATGCGACCGCTGTCTTCCCGCGGCCGGTAGGCAGGGCCACAACAAGGGCTCCGCCGTCGTTGAGGACAGCGGCACGCGCGGCCTGCCGCTGCGATTCGCCGCGGTAGGTCGGGTAGCCGTGGGTGAACTTCCAGAATGGGTCCGCGGGCAGCAGGGTCGTACCTTCCGGTTCGACATCGCGATAAGCCGCCCGGACTTGTTGGCGCGCCAACCCTGCCGCGGCCGGTTCATCACCAGGGGTCGGAGGCTCCCAGTCCACAGCCCTGACAGTTATGCCTCCCCCAACTAAGGCGCTGGCCGCACAGCGCACCTCATGCCACTGCTCAATGGTGGGCCACTCCGGCGTGACGGGAACCGACAGGCGGCCATCACCGCCATAGGTCGTCTGGGAGATGAGCAGCACCTGGCGTATGAGGGCTGCAACGTCGCGCCATCCCGTCTGTCCGACGGTCAGGCCTGTCATGGCATCCAGCAGACGTCGACACGCGTCGCTGCAGATGCGATCGGCCGCGACCTCGACCGAGACGGGCCACGCGGACAGCGCCGCTTGCGCGAGCGCCAGATCGTCCCTAGACATAGACACCCCACGGCTGGGAGGCGAGGACGACGCAACTGACAGTGCTAAGTCGAATGGCCGGTGTGGTGACGGCCGCCTCCAAAGCCCGTCCGAGTGCTACGTCGGTGTCGAGCGCTGATGGATCGGTGACCAGGCCGCCTGCGTGTGATCGGGCGCGGCTCTGTGCGAGCAAGGAGTCCGTTTGTCGGCGGACTTGGTCGCCGGCGCGACGGGATGCCTCCACGACGTCGGCGATGTCAGTGACCCGTTGAAGCGCTGTCTCGTGGCAGGCGGTGGCAAAGGGCGCCAGGTTTTCCTCGCCCCCCAGGACGGCGTGGAGGGCAGCGATCCGTTGCGAGTTGAGGTTCTTGTCGCTGCTGGCGCTGTAGGACCGAGACAGAAGTTCAATAAGGGCCGGGCTTCCAACGGTCTGGGCGGTGTTCGTGGGAATCCAGATGCGGTGGTGCTGCGGACGGAACGCCGCGTCGGCGCGCCGGCGACAGATGGGTTCGAGTTCGATGTTCCCCGCCAGCACCGCGAGAACTGGTGCGATGTCGGCTTCGATGAGGAAGTCGAAGCCGAAGAACACCGTCGGCTCGTGGTGCCAGCGGGGCTCCACTCGCCACATGGCTACGGCTTGGCCGCGGTCGTCCAGGCTGAGCAGTGATTCGAGTCCGCTGATGAAGGGGTTGCCCCGTCGAAACAGTCGCCGCCGGCCAGCTAGCTTCCAACGGTCGAAGTAGCCGGTCCGGGCAGCCTCGACGGTCATCAACCGTGTCAGCAGTCGTCCGCTGACGAGCGGATCTGCGTCCGGATGGCGCCCGAACTGGATGCTCCCGTCGAGATTGGTCTTGGCAGCCAGACGTAGCCCCTCAGGCCCCTCCACGAAGCTCCGGTACGCCCGTTCGATCTCCTCAGAGTGCGCCTCGTATTCGGCGATTGCCAGGGTCATCGCGTCGCCATCCGCGTAGGTTCCGTAGCTGGCCTCGAGGGCGTCGACCTCATTGATTCGGCGCTTCTCCTGTATCAACTGCGAGTGGATGGCCTCGGATTCTGCGAGGAAGCCTTCGACTCCCTGCTCGACGAGTTGTGTCCATGCCAGACCCGCCAAGTCGCCGACGATCTCCTGCATCGCCGACAGCGACTCGGTGAAGATCACAAAGCCGTCGGCGAGCACTTTAAGCCACGTGGTAACGATGCCGTGGGGGTCTGGGTCGACCACCACGAACTGCCTTCCTGCCCTGCGGGTGCTGTAACGGTCTACGCGGCCGATCCTCTGCTCCAGCGCGTTCGGGTTCCACGGGATGCGTATGTGGTACACGGCGTCAGCGCCTTGGAAGTTGCGTCCGACCTCGCCGCTGTCATCCACGATGAGCATGCCGCCGTCCGTACGCCAGGCCTGCTCTGCTTCTTCGCGCTGCTGCTCGGTCTGCGTGCTCAAGTGGGCCCGGGCTTGCGCTGAACTACCTCGTGACAGTTCGCGTACCAACTGACCGGCGAGTGTTCCTCGGCCGGTGAAGACGACGCTTCGTGCTGCCGTATCGCGGGCCTGCAGCGCCGTGGCCAGCGCCTGCAGTCCGTCCGAGCCCCGCGCGGAACACAGCGTCTCCGCGAGGTCGGCTTCAAACGCTAGTGCAGGCTGCGCGTCCAGCAGCGCCTTCTCTGGTGGAGACAGCACCTCGGTATCTACGCCGCTAAGGCGGTAGTTAACTGCCGCCAGCAGGTCGTTTAGCGGACCACCGGCCCGCGAAGCGAGCACGCCAAGGACTTGACCTAATGGGCCGGGCTCGAGTCCGTCATCCAGCACGGCCGCAGCGCTCCTTGCTGCCCACTCGGCCAGGAAGGTAGCTGCCGCGTTGACTTCGTCGGACTCCATCCGGATGACACCCGGCCGACTGCGCCCGGCGAACTCAAATGGCGTGAGCAGTCCTTGATCGTCTAGGCGTTGAATCTCCACGACATGTCGCCGGTTGCGGATGACGCGGTGGTGCAGGCGATAGGTCTCCGAGACGTGGGTGCGTACCGCGGCCACGGCTCGGCGCAGTCCAGCCCTGTCGACTTGCGCCGGATCGGTGCCCGTTGGCCCGAACAGGAGCATCGTCTGTTCGATTGTCTCAGCGAGAGTGCTGTCGTCGGGCACGATCCTGCGGATCTCGTCGAACTCGAACTGAAGTAATTCAGGGTTGTCTGGATCTGGATCATCATCGAGGCCGAAGATGGCCAGCGCCAGCTCTTGCCGCGCCTCCAGCAAGTGATCGAATTCCGTCCGGCGGTCCCACCGAAACAGATGCGGGTCGAGCAGGTGAAGCAGCGCGAGGTGTGTGGTGCTGTGACGCGAAAACGGCGTCGCTGAGAGCATCAGCAGTCGTGGCACGGCATGCGCCAAATCGGTCAGTTCACGGTACGGCGAGTCCTGCGGGCCTTGGGTGCGCGCCAGCAGGTGTGCCTCGTCGACTACCAGGAGGTCTGCACCGGTCAACTCCCCCCAGTTATTGACCTCGTCGTGACCGAGAACCTCGAACGGCAGCCCGCCGGCGGGCGAAGGGAAATCATCTAGGTAGAACTTCTCGAGCAGTTCGGCGCGCCATTGGGCTTTGAGCGCGTCGGGAACGATGACGCCGATGCGCCGGCCGGGGACGTCGATCAGCAACTGTCGCATGACGAAGCCGGCCTGGATCGTCTTGCCCATCCCGACCTCGTCGGCTAGCAGGTACCGCTGTACCGGGTCTCGGATGATCCGCAGGGCGGCACTGATCTGATGCGCGTGGAGTCGGACCCCGGTTGACACAATCCCGGTCGCGGAGGCGGTGGCGGCGCGCTCGGCCAGCAGCAGTTGCCGGACTGGTTCGCGGGCGTCGCGATAGCGCGGCGTCTCGTTCGCTCCAGTCAGTAGGACCTGCAACGGGTCCTCCGGGGGCCGCTCCCAGCGCACTCGAAGTCGGTCCTCTGTGACCTGGAGGTCCACGTTCATGTTGGGAATTCTCACGTGGTAACTGTCTGGACCGCCGCCGAGGATTCGGCCCGCGCGCCACCGTCCCCACCCGTCCTGGAAAAAGACGCGCGTCTGCGGGCTGAGCCGAACCCGTTGGACCTCTTGCAGCCTTACCCACCGCGACTCGGCGATCGGTCGGGCGGCGGACTCGAAGTAGTCAAGCCGCACCCGGTCATCCACGACCTCGCCCACACGGGCGAATCCGGGAGCACCCGACTGCGCGACAAGTCTTCCGACAGCCTGACGTGTCGACTTGTCCATGACTTCGTGTGCCCTCCCTCGCGTACCTGCGAAGTCTGTCGGAGATCAACGGTGCGCGCACCTGTGACGAGTCTGGGGGACGCGGATGAGGTCGAAGCAAGGCTCGCGGGGGCGGCTGCAGGGTCGCGGCACCGCTCGGCGTGCGCGTCCGGTGAGGGCTGCAGTGTGCCTGACCCGGTGCTAAGCCGGGCCGGGACCTCCATGGGCGGCGCACCATCCGGGACGGCTCCCGGCGCGTTGTCAGAGGGCCCGCGTAGGAATTACAGTAATGTGATTTCCATGGAGTCGACCGGGGTCAATAACTGCAGGAAGACCCTCTTCGCACAGCCGCAGTTGTCCGGCGATGCCCGGACGGAAGGACAGGTGCCAACAGGATGAACGATCACAGACCAGCCGTGGTCCTGCTCAGTGGGGGCCTGGACTCATCCACCGTGCTGGCGATCGCCCAGCATGAGGGGTACGAGCCGTACGCGCTGAGCTTCCGATACGGGCAGCGCCACTCCGTGGAGTTGGACGCCGCGAAGCGGGTCGCCGAGACTGCCGGCGTCGCCCGGCACGTGATCGCCGACATCGATCTGCGGACCTTCGGCGGCTCCGCCCTGACCGACGACCTGGATGTGCCGCACCACGACAGCGTCGATGACCTGGACTCGGACGGCATCCCGATCACTTACGTGCCAGCTCGTAACACGGTGTTCTTGTCCTTCGCCCTGGCCTGGGCCGAGACCCTGGGTGCGAGCGATGTTTTCATCGGTGTGAATGCGCTGGATTACTCCGGCTACCCGGACTGCCGCCCGGAGTACATCGCCGCATACGAGGCGATGGCCAACCTCGCCACGAAGGCCGGCGTTGAGGGCACCCAGAAGCTGAAGATCCACACGCCGCTGATTGACCTGACGAAGTCGGAGACGATCGCGCGCGGCCTCGAGTTGGGGGTCGACTATGCGCTGACGCACAGCTGTTACGACCCGAGTCCGGACGGGCAGGCCTGCGGCACCTGCGACTCGTGCCTGCTGCGGGGTCGCGGGTTCGCCGAACTCGGCCTGACCGACCCGGCACTGGAACCGGTCGGCTAGCCGATCGTGACTTACCGGCTGAAGGAAATCTTCTACACCCTTCAAGGTGAGGGCAGCCACGTCGGCCGCCCCTCAGTATTCGCCCGTTTCACCAGCTGCAACCTGTGGACCGGCCGCGAATCGGATCGGCACCGAGCAATCTGCCAATTCTGCGACACCGACTTCGTCGGCACAGATGGACCCGGTGGCGGCCGGTTCGACACGGCCGATTCGCTGGCAGACGCGATCTCTGCAGCTTGGGGCGGGCAGGCGCACCCGGCAGCGGAGCCATATGTGGTGTGCACAGGCGGCGAACCGCTCCTGCAACTGGACACGGCCGCGGTCGAGGCAATGCACGCGCGCGGCTTCACCGTGGCGGTCGAAACCAACGGCACTCAACCCGCCCCGGCCGGGTTGGACTGGATCTGCGTCAGCCCGAAGGCAGGCGCACCCCTGGCCCTGACCGCTGGTCACGACCTGAAGTTGGTGTTCCCGCAAGATGGCGCGCCACCGGAGGCGTTCGAACACCTGGCGTTCGAGCGGTTCCTGCTCCAGCCAATGGACGGCCCGGATCGCGACAAAAACGCCCGCTTAGCCGTCGAGTATTGCCTCGCCCACCCGCAATGGCGTCTGAGCCTGCAGACCCACAAGTATCTGGGGATCCCGTAATGGACATCTTCCGCGAGTTCACCTTCGAAGCAGCCCACAGCCTGCCCCACGTCCCCGAAGGACACAAGTGCGCCCGCCTACATGGACACTCTTACCGCCTGGAGGTGCACGTACGCGGGGATGTAGACCCGGTCAGCGGCATGGTCATGGACTTCGCCGACATCAAAGCAGCGTTCAAGCCCCTCGTAGACAAGCTGGATCACTATTACCTCAACGAGGTCGAGGGCCTCGAAAACCCGACCAGTGAGAACCTGGCCCGCTGGGCCTGGAAGCACCTCGAGGGCGTGCTGCCGCTGGCGCGGATCGTGGTCCGCGAGACCTGCACCTCCGGCGCCTCCTACGCCGGAGACCAATCTTGACCACCCGCCACACCACCCCGCCGACAGGTGCAATCGGGGTGCTGGAGGACGTCCAGGGCCGCCCAGACACGCGGGGCATCGCGATCGACGAGGTCGGGATCTGCGGACTGCGCTACCCGATCGCCGTGTGGGACCGGGCGCGTGCCAAACAGGACACCATCGCCGAGATCTCACTGGCCGTCGCGCTGCCGGCCGAGGTCAAGGGGACTCACATGAGCCGGTTCCTTGAGATCCTCGACGAGCACTCCGGCGAACTGACCCAACGCACTCTGCCCGACCTACTGCGCCAGATCCACCAACGGCTAGACACCGACGACGCGCAGATCACGATCGCGTTCCCGTACTTTCTGCCGCGCTCGGCGCCGGTCACCGGCGCGACCGCCCTGATGGACTACGCCTGCCAGTTCCACGCCCGCCTCACCACTGCAGGACTGCAGTTCACGCTGCAGGTCGCAGTGCCGGTGACCAGCGTGTGCCCGTGCTCCAAAGCGATCAGCGACTACGGCGCTCACAATCAGCGCGGCACCATCACTATCGCCGTCACACCCCAGCAGCATGACGGCAAGTTGGAGTTGGTCTGGATCGAAGAACTCATCGCCGTGGCCGAGGCCGCCGCGTCCAGCCCGGTGTATCCGCTGCTCAAGCGGGCCGACGAGCGGCACGTCACCATGGCCGGCTTCGACCACCCCGTCTTCGTCGAAGACATGGTCCGCGAAGTCGCCTCTCAACTGCGTGCCGATGAACGGGTCGCCAGGTTCACCGTGGAGGCGGTCAACGACGAGAGCATTCACAACCACGCCGCCTTCGCCCGACTGGCGCACACCTCCACGTTGACCAGCGGTCAGCAGGCATCGCCGTCGTGACGACTCGACGCCGGCGCCTCCACATCGTGGTCACCTGCGCCAACCGCAAACGCGTCACCGTACCCGCGGCCCTGCACCTGCGGCGCACCCACGGGACGCGCACCGGTCAGCGGGCTCTGAGGTGGATCGAGCGCATCGTTAGCGCGAATACCGTCGACACCGTGTCGGCGCGCGACTTGTATGCCGGCGAGCATTGGGACATCGCCCGCAACCTTCCGGCCGCAGCCAGTGGTTTCGTGCATCCGACGCTGTGGGTGGCTTCGGCCGGCTGGGGGCTCATCCCGGCCGAAGCGCCAATTCGGCCTTACTCCGCCACCTTCAGTCCCCGACACCTGGACTCGGTCGCGTCCGACATAATTGGAACCCAAGCCTGGTGGGAGGCACTGGCCACCTGGGAAGGCCCCACCAAGGGTGCCGCCCGCTCGGTGACCGCCCTGATCAGCGAGCATCCTCGCGACCGTGTGCTGCTGGTCCTGTCCCAGCCCTACCTGGCCGCCTGCAGCACCGACTTGCACGGCGCGCTCCAGCGGGCGGCGGCAGGGCAAGTCAGCGTTATCGCCGCCGGCGCCACTGGCGCCGGCGGCCACGCCGCTCTTGCCGACGTGCTGCTGCCGGCCGACGCCCGCCTGCAGCACCACATCGGGGGAACGCGCGGATCACTCAACGTTCGCATCGCCAAACACGTGCTCATGGCGGGCCTGAGCGATCACGCGGCCATGAGTGAGCAGCTACGCCGACAACTCGCGGAAGCACCCATGCTGGTGTCTTACGGTCGGCGGCGCCTCAGCGACGAGGACGTCCTGGCGTTCATCCGCACACGACTGACGGCGGACACGACGCTGACCCACAGCCGCCTGCTGCGCGTCCTGCGCGATGCCGGCCTGGCCTGCGAACAAGCCCGCTTCAAGGGCCTGTTCGCCACCGCGACAAGGAGCCTGTCGTGACCCGCGCCGCTTTAAGACCGATGCTGGCCAAGCGAGCGCTGCGCCTGAACCAGGCACCCGGATCGCAGTTGTATGTCTTCAGTCTTACGGCTCCGGAGATCTCGCGACTGACCGACATCTCTCGAGTGAGCCGAGACGAACGTGGTGACCTGATCGGCTACCAACGCCCTGAAGTACGCCAGCACGTCCAGGAGATCGTGGACTACCTGGATAGCGACGAGGTGATCTTCCCTAATGCGATTATCATCGCGCTGCCCTCGACGGTGCACTTCTCCGCGAGCCGTGGCCCCCAGTCCGGGAAGGTCAGCGACGACGACGCCGGCTGCACCGGCATCCTCCAGATCCCGCTACCGGTCGGCAACGAGGCGAAGCCCGGCTGGATCGTTGATGGTCAGCAGCGCACGGTCGCGCTGGACAAGGCCCAGAGGCAGGACCTGTCCGTACTGGTCACCGCCTTTGTCGCCGACAACGTCGAAGTGCAGCGCGACCAGTTTGTACGCATCAACAACACCAAACCTCTGCCGCGAGGCTTGGTTACTGAGTTGCTGCCCACTATCAGCAGCCCACTCTCTCCCCGGCTCGCCATCAAACAAGCACCCTCTGAACTGTGCGATCTCCTGAACAAGCAGGAGCCCTTCGAAGGCCTCATTCGTCGTCCCTCGACTCCGGGCGACGAACGCACGAGCGCTGTGATCACCGATAGCAGTGTTGTTGCCATGCTCCAGGAAAGCCTCGCGGGAGGCTCCCTGTTCGTGTATCGCGACATGAGCAGCGGTGAGACCGACTACTTGAGCGTGATCAAAGCAGTCACGCTCTACTGGACGTGCGTCCGCGACACCTTCCCCGACGCCTGGGGGCGACCGCCGGAAGAGAGCCGTCTCATGCATGGCGCCGGCATTCGCGCGATGGGCAAGCTGATGGATTGGATCATGCGCTCGCTCGACCTCGAGGACGAGTCCACTCCGAAGCAGGTTATGGACGAATTGGCCCTTGTTGCTCCCCACTGCCGCTGGACCGACGGCATCTGGGACGGGCTCGGCCTGAAGTGGAACGCGATTCAAAACAACAGCCGCCACATCAGCGAGTTGTCGAACCACCTTCTCCGCCTATACACCCACGCCCGGACAGCACGCCGATGAAGTTCTACTTCCCCGACAGTCAGGACCAGATCGATCCCTCTTTCAACTTCATCACCGAAGAACGCTCGATCTACCGTGTTCGGCAACGCGATGATCACTATGCCCACGAGGCACTCTGTTCTGCCCCTTTCGACGGTATTCTGGTCTCCAAAGCGATCGTCGACGGGTTGCCTGGTGCGACCGGCAAGTACACCGTTGCCCAACGGCAACGCTTCTACCGTGCGGGAGTGCAGAAGTTCTTCCGACTCGACCGTACCGACGGGACGCCCATAGACACCCTCGGCGACTGCGGCGCCTTCACGTACGTCCGCGACGACGTCCCGCCCTACACCGTCGACGAGGTGATCGACTTCTATGACGGCGCCGGCTTCAACCTCGGGATCTCCATCGACCACGTCGTCCTCGGCTATGACATCAACGCGGACCAAGACCCCGCCCACCCACTGCGCCGGGAATGGCAGCGCCGACAAGATCTCACGATCGAGCTCGCCGCTGAGTTCCGCAGCCGAGCGCGCACCCGCAAGGTACATTTCCAGCCAATCGGAGTTGCCCACGGGTGGAGCCCCAGCTCCTATGCGAGCGCAGTTCAGGCCCTTCAACGCATTGGCTACACGCGCATCGCGCTTGGCGGAATGGTCCCTCTCAAGACCCGCGACATCCTGACCTGCCTGCAGGCAGTCAGAGCAGTCCGACGACCCCGGACGCAACTCCACCTGCTGGGCATCACGCGATGCGAGAACGTCGAGGCGTTCGCTGCCGCCGGGGTGACGAGTTTCGACTCCACCTCGCCGTTCCGGCAATCCTTCAAAGACGACACCGACAACTATTACGCGCTGAACCGCACCTACACCGCGTTACGTGTTCCCCAGGTCGACGCCAACCCCAAGCTAAAAGCCCGCATCCGCGCCGGTCAAGTACCGCAAGCGGAAGCCATCCGCCTCGAACAGCACTGCTTGACCTCGTTACGCGGCTACGCGCAAGGCACCACATCGATTGACACCGTCCTTCAAGCACTCGGTGAGTACGACCAGTTATGCGACGGCAGAAAAGACCGCACCGCCGCCTATCGGGACACGCTCGAGAATCAACCCTGGAAGACGTGCGCTTGCGGCCTTTGCCGAGAACTGAGCATTGAGATCGCTGTATTCCGCGGAGCCGAGCGCAACAAGCGTCGCGGATTCCACAACCTTCACGTGTTCCGGCAACGACTTGATCGCGAACTGGAGGGCACTGCAGCATGACACGAACCCACACCGCACGATCTACGTCGACTCGAGCAAAGGACACCGAACCGCTCTCAGAGATTCGGGTCCCCGCCTTGCAGGTGAGACAGGGCCCCAATCGCGTGCTATACAGCTTCGCCGTCGATGGAAAGCAACTGCCTCGCTTCACAACGATCTCCCGAATTCACCGCGACGGCCACTCGGGCGTTCAGGGTTACCAACGGCCCGAAGTCCTGTCTCATATTGCCGCGATCCGCAAGTATCTCGAGTCCGACGACCCAATGATCCCGAACGCGATCGTGATCGCTTTCGACAAGCGCGTGGTCTTCGAACCCGGCGGTGTCAGTGATGGATACACCCAGGGAGGCACGCTTGTGATCCCTGTTGACTCGGCGGTGCTTGACGAGGACAAGCCAGGATGGATCGTTGACGGGCAACAACGTTGCGCGGCCATCCGCGAATCCCGGCTGAACGCATTTCCGATCTGCGTGACCGCGTTCATTACCGAGTCAGACGCGGAGCAACGGTCCCAGTTCATATTGGTCAACTCCACCAAGCCGCTGCCGAAAGGATTGATCTACGAACTGCTGCCCTCCACGGTCGGGGCCTTACCCGCGACCCTGCAGTTACGTCGATTTCCGGCCGCGCTGCTTGACCGCTTAAACTATGACGAAGACTCACCGCTGCAATTGCTGGTCCAGACGCCCACCAACCCTCAAGGCGTCATCAAGGACAACTCGATCCTACGGATGCTCGAGAACAGCCTCAGCGACGGCGCCCTCTACCAGTACCGACACCCCGGAGCTGAACGCGGCGACGCCGAAGCCATGCTTTCACTTCTCAAGGACTTCTGGGTCGCCGTCCGCAACACCTTCCCCGCTGCCTGGGGACAAACGCCGCGACGCTCGAGGCTCATGCACGGAGTCGGCATCACAAGTACAGGCTTCCTCATGGATGCCATCGTCGACCGCTACGCACACCTTCGAGTCCCGTCTGTAGAGGACTTCGAATACGACCTGTGGGAGATCGCAGATCTCTGCCAGTGGACTGAGGGCACCTGGCAGTTCGACACTGACCATCACCGTAAATGGAACGACCTGCAGAACACACCACGCGACATCCAGTTACTGACCAACTACCTGCTCAACCAGTACCGCGCACGGACGTTCCGTCGCCGCGTCCGTAAGCAGAGCCGCGCGTAGGGGCTGCGTAGTTCAGCCGCGGCCAGGGTCGAGACGCAGTCTCGTGCTGGACGGCCTGCTGCGATCTCGGGCGGCCTGGTGAAGGGCCTTGCTGCCGACTGATCTCGCGCCCCTCGACCTGAGCCGCGACAAACCTTCCCGCAGGCACTGTGCTGATCCCCGGTGAGGTGTTCGGCACCGAGCAGGAGGAGCTCACGGTCGTGCCGTCACAGACTGACCCGCATCGGTGTCTTGCGCACCACCTCGATGCAACCCGGCCGACTCACCAACACCGAGCGGCCCGTCGAGGACCGGTGGCAACGACTGGTAAGCCCGTTCCTGACGGCGCTTGTCCAAGCCGACAACTGGTCGACGTTCGCGGCCAACTCGACCAGGGCGCCGCGGTCGGCATTGATGTCGCCCACAAGCTTCCTCGACTGGCCGTCCGCGACCCCCAGATGCCGACCAGCCAGCCAGATGCCGCTGGCCCGCGCACCCCGACGCCTGGCCCTACAGACACACCGACGCCGCCCCCGCCCGGGGAGATGCGGCCGCCACCGGCTGCTACCGTCCGCCTTCGAGCGGACGCCGGATCTAGCGAACCAGCAGGACGCTCAGCCGGGCAGTGTCATGTTGAGCCGGTCGATGCGACTGCCCACGTCCGGGTGCCGCGACACGATCCGCGTCGACCACCCCGGCCGCCGACCGCGGCCACCGTCGAGGACCTCGAGCGCGAGCGCAAGGTGCGGACCCAGACCGATACGTGCCGCGTAACGGTCGGCCGCATACTCGCTGCGTCGACTCACCGCAGCATCAGCCAAAGGGCAGACCACCGCGGCGAGCCCGAGACCACCGAGCACCATCGCGACCGCCCAGTGCTGCTGCTGCATGGCCTGCACGATGGCGACCACCACGCCGGCGACGACCACGAGCGCGAGCAGCCGGCGAGGCTGCCGGTGGGCGAAGGTCAACGCGAGCGCGGTGATCAGTCGGGACAGGAACCGCCACGGCGCCGACAGCCACATCGTCACCAGCGCGAACTGGGTCGCCCTCGTCTCGACGTGCCCGATTTCGTGGGTCAGGATCGAGACCATATGTGCCACCCCGAGTCTCCGTGCTTGAAATTCACCTACAACCCCGGTCGTGACGGCGACGCTGCGCCCACCCGCTGCGTAGGCATTCGGGTCGCGGGAGCGCTGCACGTAGAGATCGACCTGGTCCGGGCGTAGCTGGGCGTAGCCGAGAGCCTGGGCCCACAGCGGCGCCAACACCGCGGTCTGCTGAGCGGGGGGACGGCGGAAACCGCACCCGATGCGGACCGCGATCCGCTCTCCTCGGCCCGTGAATCCGGCCGCCCCGGAGGCCAGCCAGCCCAGCAGCACCAGCCTCTCCCATGCGCCGAGCCAGCTGAACAGCACCAGCAAGGTCAGCAGGCTGCCGATCATCGCCGGCAGCGCAGCCACCGATCGCCAGGCGCCGAAATGGCCCTCCCGGCGTCGACCGGCGTGTGGTGCCGCGTAGGCGCACATCGTCGTCATTCTGACCGACCTCCTCAGCTGCTGTCTCCGTCTGGTCAGAGTGACACCACGTAGTGACACACCTCGGGTCCGCTTGAGTCGTCACCGCCGAGCGCGCCTGCCTTCCGATCACCCGGCGCGCAGCCTGGACTACCGACTGGCCAACGTGGCACTCGATCGCACCGCCGCCGACCGGGTGCACTTCGACGTCGACAAGCGCTTCCACGGACTCACCCCACCGCCGCCTGCACCACCGAGAGACCCCGGATACCGGCAGGGACCACGGCGATGAACCCGCCCGCCAGCAAGAAAATCTGGCACGAAGCACCACCCCGGCGAAATTCGTCAGAAACGTTGGCGCTCGCCTGTCAGTAATGAGCCCATCTTTGCGCCTACTCCCCGTGAAGGGACGACTTCACGAGCAGGAGCAGACATGGTTCACCCGACGATCAGGGACCCAGCACACCTAACACCCGCGACGCTTGCAGTCCGGCAGCCGTACCGAGTCAACTGCTCACCGATCAGGGAGTGGGTGCACGGTCCGGCCGGTGCGCTCGGCCCACGCAAGGAAGTCGCTGCGGCGCCACACGGCGCCCATCCGCAGCTTCTGCAGCGGCGCCGGGAAGTCCTCGGCCGCCGTCAGCTGCGACACCCTCTGACGACTGAGGCCGCCCAGCAGTTCCGCGATCTCCGCAGCTCCCACCAATTCGGTCTCCACCCCGCGGATTGTAGGCGGATGCCTATTAGGCACTTGCCTAGTAGGCATGTGCCTACTAGGCTAGGCACATGCCTAGCCACTCTGATTCCGGAGGCCAGTGAGATGACCGCACCCATCAGCCACAGCCCGCACTACGAGGTCGGCTCCCGGGTGCTCGTGCAGCACCAGGGCCAGACCAAGCACGGGCGCATCAGCTCCATCCACCGCCGCAGCAACGGCACCGAGTTCGTCGTTCGCACCGAGGCCAGCGACGGCGGGATGGGCGGTGTCGTCAACCTCTGGACGACGTCGGACAGCCCGATGGCCCTGCGCCTGGCGCCCGAGCCGGTTCAGGGCGGTACGCAGCGATGACGATCACGACCGACCCAGAGCACCTCATCTGGACCCCGCTCGGTGTGCGGATGGGGTTCACCAGCGAGCGGCAGCAGCGCGAGGAGCTCCTCGCCGCGATCGAGTACATGTCCTGGACCTACGCCCCGGCCCACCCGACCTACCTCGACGGGGCCGCCGTGAAGGCGATCGTCGCCGCGATCTTCCACCGGCGCCGCGACCTGATCGAACTGGTCGGCGTCGCGCAGCTCAACGGCGGCCGCCAGCTGATCGGCCTGCAGGACACCCGAGGTGGACGCAGCTACGTCCTGGACCTCGACGCCGAGGCGATCCACGTGCTCGTCGAGCTTCCCCACCCCCCTGCCACCACCCACCAGTCCCGCGTCGCCTGAGCGCGCCCCACCGCGACCGACGCCGACCCACCACGCCCGAAGGAGCCACACATGACCGAACCCACCGGCTACAGCCCCGATCAGGCGCTGGCCCGAGACCTGCTTGTCACCTCACTGAGCGGCGCAAGCCTGTGCTGGGCCCGCGTGCACGGCTACATCGCCGAAGGCCTCCCCGAGGAGATCCGCGCCGAGGGCATCCACATCCAGGACCGTTCGGTCTGGACCATCAACCTCGCCGACATCACCGACGCGGTCACCGAACTGATCGAGCACCCCGACCTGGTCGCCGCGCCCGGCGCCATCAGCGACGGCCGCACGCTGCCGTACGTCGCAGCCTCCCTTGCCGCCGCCCGCCAGCAGGAACTGCGCCGCGTGGTCGACCTGGACACCGCCGACGCCGACTACAGCGCGACCGAGTCTCACGAGCTGATCGCCGACGTCGTGTTCCAGCTCGCGGCTACCGGCGAGGTGGTCCGCTGATGACCGCCACCGACACGAGCGCCGCGCCCGTTATCACCGACGCAGCCGAGATCACCGACGAGATCCGTACCGCCGCCACCGACCGCAGCGAGCAGCGCGCGCGGGCTTTGATCGCCCAGGGCGTCGACGAGGACGCTGCCGTTACCCAAGCCGCCGACGAAGCCGTCCTGTTCGCCCGCAGCCTGGTCCAACTCGCCCGCCGCGGGCGCACCCTCATCGAGTTGGTCGAGGCCTACGACGGCAACGTCCACCGGCTCCTGCGCGACCTGGGTGACCATCTCAACCTCAGCCTGGCCTACGTCGACCGGGCCACCGTCGAGGCGCACGTCGAACGCACCCTGACCAGTACCGAGTGGGCAGCAGTCAGCGGCCAGTTCACCGCGCTGGACTTCGACGACTACGTCGGCGAGCAGGGCACCTGGCGCACCGCATGGGTCGAGGTCGTCCTGGACAAGGCCGGGGTACCCGGCTACGGCTACACCGCCGACGAAACCGAGGCAGCCGACGGGGCGAAGGAATGAGCGCCCTGATCGACACCCTCGGCGACGAACCGGGCCAGCTCGTGGTCCCCGCCCTCACCGGCAATTACGGCGAACGCCAGATACAGGCCGTCAACGCGGTCAGCAGCGCCGTCAGCCAGTGGGTCGGCCCGATTACCGTTCAGGTGCTCTCATGACCGATCCCAGCAACCACCCGGCCGTCAACCTGGGCGTCGCGAGCGTCACCGATGACCTGGCCAGCGCCGAGGAGATCGCCGAGCTGCGCGGCGAGCAGATGGTTTGGCAGACACTGCTGCACCAGGCATCGTCACAGCTCGCCAACCTCGCCGGCTACCCGCACAGTCGCCTGTGCCGAGCCGCGCTCGATGTCGCCGCCGAACACGTCCGCTCGGCCGAGAAGGTGCTGCGCGCCCTCGACGACGTCCTGGACCCCAAGCAGAGCGACGCAGGCCGCCAGCTGTCGACCCGGTACCTGCGCCAGCGTGTAGAGCGTGAGCAGGACGTCCTGAGGCAGGCGGGTTGACATGGCCACCTCGACGCCCGCCAACCCACTGGATCTGTTCGCCGACCTTGACGCCGCCGCTGAGCGTGAGGCCGAGACCGCCCGCCGGGAAGCGTTCAACACCGCTCCGTCGATCTTCGGCGACCTCGCCCGGGGCTTCTTCACCCGCGTCCGCGCGGCCGCCGCCTGGGACGAGCAGCACGGCCACTTCGACTGTCTGCGCCACTCCCACGCCTGGCGCGAGGAAAACGGTGGCGCGGGCTTCGGTCGTGGCCGCATCGCCCGCAGCGCCGTGTGCCGACCCGCATCGCTGATCGCCGACCTGCGCTGCGAGCACTACGACCACGAATGCAGCTGCGTTGGCGACCTGGTCTATCGGGGCGCATGCCTGCACTGCGCATGGGAGGGCGAGGTGCGCGACGACCATAACGCCGCCGTTGAAGACGCTCACGACCACGCCTGGCCCGGCTGGCGCGACCTGCCCTGCGTACCGCACCGACCTCAGTCCGGCCCCAGCAAGAAGCACGCCGAGGCGATGCAGCGCTGGATCGAGAAGGTCAACGCCGTCTACCCGGAGGGCTGGCTGGAAAGCGGCGGTCCGATCCTCACCATCCGCGGCCGGTACGGCACTCGCCACGTCCCCGCTTACGCCGGCTTCGGCGGCTACGACCTGTGCGGCCGCACTGACACCGAGACGGAGCAGGTCCGGTGAGCGTCCCCCGGACCTGCCCCACCTGCGGATTCACCGGCACCTACGCCACCGACGGCGTCGCCGATTACCACCACAGCACGCACTCCTGCACGCGGCACCTCCACCTGGCCGAGCTCGCGCGGCGTCGCGCCGAACGAGCCGCCAGCGGGACCCGGCGCAACTGCCGCCACAAGCGCACCCACCACATCCATGGCACCCGAGCCGCCTATGTCAAGGACCGCTGCCGCTGCAGGCGCTGCACTCGCGCCAACACCGCCGAGAGCCGCACCTCGCATCGGGAGAGGACCTACGGCCGGTGGGAGCCCTATGTCGACGCTGGGCCCGCCCGTGAACGCATCCTTGCGCTGCGCGAGGCCGGGTTCGGTCTACGGCGCATCGCCAAGCTCGCCAACGTCTCCACCACCACGCTGCGCGCGATAATCGACACCAGCCCCGATGGCCGCATGCCCCGCGACAAGATCCGCCCCGAGACCGCCGAGGCGATCCTGGCAGTCAGCACCGAGCGGGCCTCCAGAGCCGGGTACGCCACCGTTGATCCGATCGGCACCCGCCGCCGCCTGCAGGCCCTCATCGCAATCGGCTGGAGCCTGCCGCAGCTCGCCGCGCACCTGGACCGCACACCCGCCCATTTGGCCCGCACATTGGGCGGGATTCGGGTCACCATCCGCACCGCCGAGCAGGTCCGCGCGCTCTACGACTGCCTGTGGGACCTTCGCCCCCCACAGGACAACAGCGCTGCCCGCGCCGCGGCCGGCGCGGCCCGAGCCCTGGCCGTGCAGAACGGGTGGCTTCCGCCGCTGGCTTGGGACGACATCGACAACGACCCCGACCCCGACCCGCAGCACCCCGACCCGCTACCCGCCGGCGTCGACGACCTCGACGAGATTGCGATCGAACGCGCCGTCATCGGCGACGGCATCCGCCTCGAACAGCTCACCCCCGCCGAGCAGGAGGAAGTCGTGCGCCAACTGACCGAACGAGGCAAGTCGATCCGCCACATCGCCGGTCAGCTCAGCACCACCAAACGCACCGTCTCGCGCCGGCGCAGATCCGCTGCCAGCGCGGCCTAAGCCATTTGGCGCCGACACGCGACGCCCCAACCAAGGAAGCACCGTCCTATGAGCAGCAGTCTCGACCGCATTGACCTGACCGCCACTGCGATGACACCGTCCTCGGCGCTCGATATCGCCGGGCAGGCCGTTCGTTCTTTCAATCACCGAACCAACACAAGGTTCTCCGACTCCCGCAACGGCTGGAACCACGTGCCAGATGTTTATCGATGCCTGGGGGAACTGACGTACCTCACGGGCGGTTTGCGCCAGGCGATCTGGCACATGACCGAAGCCATGCAAGCTCAACTCGAGACCGGTCACGTCGGTGCCGACTCAGGCTCGCAGTACGACGGCCAACCCGAGGCGGCCATCGCCGCAGCCTGCGGAGCGCTGAGTCACGCTCGGACCGCACTATCGAGGTTGTACGCCGAGCTCGACTTGGCACAGGCGGCCATCAGCCGCATTCACTACAGCGGCCCTGATCTGGATGGCGGCAACACGTAAGCGAGAGCCGATGCACACTTGCAGACACGCGCGACCGGCAGACGTCGATACCGTCGCCGTTCGCAGCAGCGACACGCAGCGCGTCTTCGCTGACGTCCCGAGCCACTGCGGTCGACCAACTTGCGTCGATTTCCTCGTCGAGACCCACAGCGCTCTGTTCGCGCCGCACCTCGTCGCGCGGCGCCCGCGAAGGGCCTCGAGCGCCGCGCAGCGGGGCGTCGATCGTGTGGCGTCGCATCACCTTACTGCTGCCGGTAGCGCCACGGACTGGACGTGTCCACGTGCCCGGACCCGATCCGCTGTTACAGCGGGTTGTCACATTGATACCCGAGCACCGGCAACTGATCGAGGCATCCACCCCATGGCAGACGGCTTGGCCGAATCGACGCGCGATCATCACGAGATCGCGCTGTCGATGATCCGAACCAAGTGACGCCCATGGCCACGCCCACTCACGCCGAAGTCCAACTCGCCCAGAAGGACCTGGCGACCGCCCGGATCTTGGACCGGTAGCGGGCGACGGTTCCTCGACGGTCACCGCCGCACGCACGAGCCGTAGGGTCGACTCAGCCAGTCTGGCGCGCCGCACTGTCGCTCCCGCTCGCGTCCGGGAGCGCGGTCACCGACCCGACCTGCTTCGACCCGCCGGCGGTCTCGGACTCCGTCGGCGCCGCCTTCATCAACCGGCGCACCTCGGTGACGTCGAGATCGAGCAGTGCGGCCGCACGCTCGACGCTCACGTCCTCGGCCAGCATCTTGCGCAGCGACTCCCCGACCTCGGCCTGCGCGGCCTCCAGCGCCCGCTCGGCGTCCTCGCGCACCTGCAGCGCGACCAGCGTCGAGGCCGTCGCCTCCTCGATCCGCTTGTCCTGCTCCCCGCGCGCCCGGTCCAACTCCCGGCGCCGGTCACTCGCCAGCTTCAGCGCGCTCTGCTTGGTCAACACGTTCCTGCCCGCCATGCCTTCACTCCTTAGTTGGTCTGACTTGGAGGCCCGATCGTCACACCGCCTTATGACACGTCGTTCCCAGTCCGACCGCGCCTCCGGTCACCGCGCGACTCGACGGATCTCGTCGCTCGACCCCTGACCGGGCCTCGTCGTCCCGCTCGCTCGACCAGCCGACGTCACCGCCGAGCCCGCAGTCACGTTCCCACCGTCCAGGCCGCCGCCAGCCAGCCCACTCACGAACCGTTGACAGCTCACATCGACCCCAAGACATGACACACCTCTTGCACCTAGGTCGGAAATGCCCGAGTTGTCTGTTTCATGCGGGAGCGGTGGCAGAGGGCGACGCGACAGTCGATCCGTGATGACCGTTCACAAGCTCACCGCCGGCGACGGATACACGTATCTGACGCGCCAGGTGGCTGCGAACGACGCTACGAATCGCGGCTACGACAACCTCGGCGCCTACTACGAGGCCAAGGGCGAAAGCCCGGGCGTGTGGATGGGAACGGGCTTGGTCACCGTGCCAAACTTTCACCCACAAGACGGGGTGACCGAGGCGCAGATGGTCGCGCTGTTCGGCGAGGGACGGCACCCCAACGCCGTCGAAATCGAGCGCGCGGCGCTCGCGGCCCGCAAGAACCCGTGGCAGGTCAAGCAGTCCAGCATGCTCGGATCGCCCTATCGGATCCACGAGCAGGCGAACATGTTCAACCGCCGCTCGGCGGGGGCCTATCGCGACTACAACACCGCCCTTGGGCTGCACACTGACACCCCGGTCCCGGCCGAGGAACGGTCCCGGATGCGGACCGAGCTGGCCGCTCAGATGTTCGTCGAGACGTTTGGCCGCCCCCCGGTCGATGCCCGTGAACTGTCGGGGCACTTGGCCCGGATCTCCCGGCAGGCCACGACCGCGGTCGCCGGGTACGACCTGTCCTTCTCGCCGGTCAAGAGCGTGTCGACGCTGTGGGCCGTCGCTCCGCGTGAGGTTGCGCAGGTCATCGAGCAGGCTCATCACGACGCGGTCAAAGACACCGTGACGTGGCTCGAGGACAACGCCACCTATACCCGCCGAGGCAAGAACGGCGTCGCCCAAGTCGAGGTCCACGGCCTCATCGCCGCGGCGTTCACCCACCGCGACTCCCGCGCCGGCGACCCCGACCTGCACACCCACGTCGCCATCAGCAACAAGGTCCAGGCCCTCGACGGCAAGTGGCTCGCCCTGGACGGGCGGCCCATCTTCAAGAACGGCGTCGCCGCCTCCGAGCGGTACAACACACGCCTCGAGGCACTGCTGATCCACCGGCTCGGGGTGCAGTTCGCCGACCGGCCCGGCGACAACCCGACGAAGCGGCCAGTCCGGGAGATCGTCGGCGTCGACGGCCCACTGCCCCGGCACTGGTCCTCGCGGCGGGCCGCGATCGACGTGCGGCGCGCGGTGCTGGCGGCGACATTCCAGGCCGACCACGGTCGACCACCGACCCCGCAAGAGGCGATCGCGCTGGCCGGGCGGGCGAACAAGGAGACCCGCCCGGCCAAGCACGAACCCCGCTCCTACGCCGAACAGCGCGCCACCTGGCGCACCGAAGCGGTGGCGGTGTTAGGCGGTGAGACCGGTCTGCGGGACTACGTCCGCAGCGCGCTGGAGCGCCGCAACACCCGCCGCGACGCCCAACGCCTCAGCCCCGCCTGGGTCGAGCAGACCGCGGAGAAGGTCCTGACCGTCGTGCAGAGCGGGCGGGCGACCTGGCAGGCCAATCATGTCCGCGCCGAAGCCGAACGGCAGGCCCGCAGCGCCGGTGTCCGCCTCGCCGACCTCGACCGGGCCATCGACGCGGTCGTCACCGCGGCGCTCGACCCAGGCCGTTCACTACCGCTCGGGCACACCGAGCAGCGCGCCGACGAGGTGGCAGTGCCGGCGAAACTGCGGCGCAGCGACGGCAGTTCGGTCTACACCGTCGCCGGGTCCCGGATGTACACCTCAGCCCAGGTCATCGCCGCCGAGGAAGCGATCGTGGCCGCCGCTGCGCGCCGCGACGGACGGACCGTCACCGCCGAGATCGTGGACATAGCGCTGCTGGAATCGGCGGCGAACGGCGTCGAACTGAACCCCGGCCAGGTGCAGATGGTCCGCGAGCTCGCGACCTCCGGAGCCCGCGTGCAGCTCGCGCTCGCTCCCGCCGGCACCGGCAAGACCACCGCCATGCGGGTCCTGTCGCGGGCCTGGACCAGCACCCAATCCGACGGCACACCGGGCGGCACCAACGCCGGCAACGTCGTCGGCCTGGCCCCCTCCGCAGCCGCGGCCGCGGTGCTGCGCGAGGAGATCGGTACCGACACCGACACCCTGGCCAAGCTGATCCACGCGTTGGAGACCGGCATCAACGTCCCCGAGTGGGTCAATGCGATCGGACTGCAAACCCTCGTGGTCATCGACGAGGCCGGTATGGCCGGCACCATCGACCTGGCCAAGGCTATCGACTACGTCATCGACCGCGGCGGCTCAATACGCCTGATCGGCGACGATCAGCAGCTCGCCGCGATCGGCGCCGGCGGCGTGCTGCGTGACGTCGCGACCACGCACGGAGCGGTCACGCTCTCGCAGGTCATGCGGTTCACCCACCCCGACACCGGCGCCCCGAACCACGCCGAAGGAGCCGCCTCGCTCGCGCTGCGCGACGGCGACACCGCCGCGATCTCCTACTACATCGACAACGGCCGAGTGCACGTCGGCGACATCACCACCGTCACCGACGACGCCTATGCCGCCTGGTCATCCGACCGGGCCGCCGGCCACGACGCCATCATGCTGGCCCCCACCCGTGACCTGGTCGCCGAACTCAACGACCGCGCTCGGCGCGACCGTCTCGACGTCGCCGACGCCCCGCCCGGGCGCGAGGTGCGCCTGGTCGACGGCTCACACGCCTCGGCCGGCGACGCGATCATCACCCGCCGGAACAACCGCAAGCTCGCCATCACCGCCACCGACTGGGTCAAGAACGGCGACCGGTGGAGCGTCGACGGCGTTTGCGGCACCGGCGCGTTAGACGTCACCCACCTGCGCACCGGACGACACATCACCCTGCCCGCCGACTACGTCGCCGAGAACGTCAGCCTCGGCTACGCCTCCACCGTGCACGGCGCCCAGGGCATCACCGCAGACGCCAGCTACACCGTGGCCACCGGCGATGAGTCCCGCCAACTGCTCTACGTGGCCATGACCCGCGGCCGGCATAGCAACCACGTCTTCCTCACCACCGCTGGCGACGGCGACGAGCACTCGGTCATCACCCGCGACGCCCTGCTGCCCCCGACCGCCGTCGACATCCTCACCCGCGTCCTGATCCGCGACGGCGCGCCGGTGTCGGCCAGCAGCGCGCAACGCGCCGCGACTGACCCCGCAACCCGACTCGGAGTCGCCGCCGACCAGTACTACGACGCGCTCGGCTTCGCCGCCGCCGACCACCTCGGCCCGGCCCGGATGGCCGCGATCGACACCGCCGCCGACACCGTGCTGCCCGGCCTGACCCAGCTCGAGGCCTACCCCGCGCTGCGCTCCCACCTCGCGCTGATGGCCGTCGACGGGCACAACCCCGCCACCGTTCTGCGTGACGCGATCGCCACCGGCCAACGCAACGGACGAGGCCTGGACGACGCCCGCGATATCGCCGCGGTGCTCGACTGGCGACTCGATCCGACCGGGTGCCGCTCCACCGGCGCGGGCCCGCTGCCGTGGCTGCCCGCCGTGCCCGCCGCCCTGCACGACAGCCCCGAGTGGGGCCGCTACCTCACCCACAACGCCGACACCGTGACCGCCACCGCCGCGGCGGTCGCCACCCGGGCCAGCGAGTGGACACCGACCAGCGCCCCGCAGTGGGCCGCGCCGATCATCGACAGACTCCGAATCTCGGACCCCGACCTGGTCGCCGAGCTCGCCGTCTGGCGCGCCGCCAACAACGTCGACGACGCGGACCGCCGACCCACCGGACAACCCCTACCCGCGGCCGCCGACGCCCGCGCACAACGCCGCCTCGACGAATGCGTCACCCGCCTGCTCGGCGACCCGACAACGGCCACCGGACGCTGGACCACCCTCGCGCACAGCGTCGACGAACGCATCACCGCCGACCCGTACTGGCCCACCCTCGCCGACCGCCTCACCGTCGCCGACCGCGCCGGCATCGACATCACCAAGCTCGTCCGCGCCGTCGGCGCCGAATCCCCGCTGCCCGACGAGCAGCCCGCCGCCGCCCTGTGGTGGCGACTGTCGCGCCACCTCACCCCCGCCGCGATGACCGCCACCGACCACTCCGTGTCCGAAACGCTGCGCCCGGAGTGGACACCGCTGCTCGCCGACGTGGTCGGCGCGCCCGCCGCCGACCGCATCCAGGCCGACCCCGCCTGGCCCGCGCTGGTCGCCGCCGTCACCCACGCCGGACGCGACGGCTGGCAGCCCGAGCAGCTACTCACCACCGCCCACGACCTACTGCGCAGCGGCCAACCCGACGACGAACCACTGCGCCCCGACGAACTGGCGACCGCCCTGGTTTGGAGGATCGGCATGCTCACTGACACCGCACCCGCCGCACCCGAGGACTACCTGCAATCCGAGGCCGGCGCCCCGATGCCGCCCGTCGCCGACACCGACCTCGAGCTGCTCGGTACCCCCGACGTCGCCCTCGACGAGGACTGGCTGGCCAGCCTCGTCGAACCCGACGTCGACCCGCTCGCCGACGAGCACGACGAACGGCCGACCCCCGTCGCGACGCCACAGACCGCCGAAGGCGGTGCTGCAACCGATCGCAGCGACCCCTTCGGCTGGCTACCCGCACACGACTACCCCACCGACGAGCACATCAACGCCGCGCTCGACGAGGCCTACACGTGGGACACCGCGGTCGTCCCCCGCGCCCGCATCGTCGAGCTCAACACCCAAGCCGTCGAGTTCTTCACTGCCCGCTACCCCGACTCGTGGGCATCGGACTACCTCACAGACCGGCTCGGCACCGACCTTGCCGACGACGACCGGTTCCGCGTCGGCTACGCCCCCGACAGCTGGACCGCGCTCACCACCCACCTGCGCCGCCACGGCGCGACGGATGAGGAGATCGTCGGCACCGGACTGGGCAGCTACGCCTCCACCGGCCGCGTCATCGACCGCTTCCGCGACCGGCTCGTCGTCCCGATTCAAGCAGCCGGCCCCGACGGCGAGACCGAGATCCACGGCTTCATCGGTCGCCGCAACCCCGCCAAGACCGACGACGACAACGCCGGACCGAAGTACCTCAACACCTCCGAGACAGACCTGTTCACCAAGGGCCACGAGCTCTACGGGCTCGCGGAGAACACCGAGGCCCTCGCCGCCGGCGCCACCCCGGTGCTGGTCGAGGGACCGATAGACGCCCTCGCCGTCACCCTGGCCGGCAACGGCGCGTACGTCGGCGTCGCTCCCTTGGGCACCGCGTTCACCGACATTCAAGCCGACGCGCTGCGCCCCTACATCGGCACCGACCGGCCCGGCGTCATCGTGGCCACCGACGCCGACCGGGCCGGACAGCACGCCGCGCACCGCGCGTTCTGGCAGCTCACCGCCCGCGGCGACACCCCACGCCACCTGCGCGTCGACGACGGCAAGGACCCCGCCGAGATGCTGCAGACCCACGGCCCCGACGCGCTCAGGACCGGCCTCGAGGCGGCCGGCCCGCTGGCCGACACCGTCATCGACGCCCGCACCGCCCCGTGGGCCGACCGCCTGGACACCGTCGAAGGCCGCGTCTACACCGCCCGCGCCGCCGCCCAGGTCGTCGCCGCGCTGCCCGCCTCCACCTGGCCCGCGTACCTGACCTGCATTGTCGCGCGCACCGACATCGCCCACCAGACCGCGATCGAGGAACTGTTCGACGCCCACACCGCCTGGTCGGCCGACCCACCCACCGCAGCCAAGCGGCACCTGGCCGAACGCCTAGACCCCACGACCACCCCGACCGACACCGTCAGCACCTCCGCGACTTCGACCCCGCCGGCGCCGCCGCCTGCAGCGCAGCGGTGGGCGGCACTGGCCGACAGCCTCGTTCCCGACCTCAGCAGCGACCCCGGCTGGCCCGCGCTTGCCGCCAGCCTCGACCGGGCTGCGCAGACCGGATACGACATCACCGTCCAACTGCCCGTGCTCATCGGCGACCGGCCGCTGCCCAAAGACCACACCGCCCGCAGCCTTGAGCTGCGCCTGGCCAACGCCCACCCGGACTCGATCACCCCGCTCAGCGCGGCGACCCGACGCGCCGCGCAACGAGACGCCGACGCTGCGACTCGCGTCCGCCGGACCGAAGTCGACCTTCACACGAGGCCCGCCTCTTCCTCGACTCCGAGCACATCTGAGGCGACGCCGGACCCGGCAAGGCCCGCCGCAGACACCTCCCGCACCACACAGCGGCCTCAACCGGCACCCGATCCGCGACGCAGCCCAAACCTCTAACAGGCGCCGAAGAAAGCAGGCGAACCCGGACTGGTGAAGCACCCCCGGCGGACGCCGTATGGCGCACGCGCGCGGGGCTTTACACGGGGCGGGTCCTACGGGGGGCCGACACCCTCATGAGAAGACGAAGGGCGGCGTGTTGGCCGGGTCCGAAGGAGGGTCCGCTGACGGGCGAATGCAAGCCTGACTTCTTAGACTGCAGCGGTGAAGAAGGAGACTCGCCTACTCAAAGACAAGTCGCTAAACTCGCTCACCCTCAGCATCGAGCACTTTAACCGGCCGTGGGACCAGGGCCGCACAGACGCAGTCCTGATGTTCATGGACCACTCGTTCGAAATGTTCCTCAAAGCAGCAATCCTCCACCGCAACGGCAAGATTCGCGAGCGCGGCGAGAAGAACACGATTGGCTTTGACGCTTGCGTCCGACGGGCACTCTCGACATCAGGGGTGAGGTTCCTGACGGAGGAGCAGGCGCTGACGCTCCAAGCGATCAACGGACTCCGGGACGCCGCGCAGCACCACCTGGTCGACATCAGCGAGGGCCACCTTTACCTGCAGGCGCAGTCCGGCGTCACGCTGCACCGTGACCTGCTCAAGTCGGTCTTCGGTGAAGATCTGCACGAGTTGCTGCCTGCGCGGGTCATGCCAATCGCCACGGTGGCGCCCGCGGACCCCATCAGCCTGTTCACGGAGGAGATCGACGAGGTCGCACGGCTGCTCAGCCCTCTCAAACGGCGGCACACTGAAGCGCTGGCTCGCCTGCGGGCCCTGTCCATCGTCGACGGCGCGCTGCAGGGTCAGCGACTTCAGCCAAGCGAAACCGACCTGCGGAAGCTCGGCACGAAGATCTCTGACGGAGACACGAATATCGACTCGCTGTTTCCCGGAATTGCCGGGGTGGCCTTCGACAGCCAGGGAGTGGGAACCGACGTTGCGCTCCGCATCACCAAGCGGGAGGGCGTTCCCGTCAATCTGGTTCAAGAGGGCACCGCGGACGCCAGCGTCGTGGGCGTCAAGCGAGTAAACGAGTTGGACTTCTACAACTTGCGATACGCCGACCTTGGCGACAAACTTGGGATCACGACAAACCAAGTCACGGCCCTCATCGCGCTGCTCGACATCAAGACCGACGAGGACTGCTGCAAGCGGATCATCCACACTTGGTGCTACTCGCAGAAGGCCATCGAGAAGATGCGGTTTGCCCTGCGGGAGAAGTCGCCCGTCGAGTGGTGGCAGGCGTACCGAGATCGGTGACCGGCTAAGCAACGATGTACTCGTGCAGATGGTGGGGTGAGGCAGCCTTCGGAAGGAATACTGCTGTCGCGTTGAGGGTCCACTCTGACCGTGAACTGCCGGCACCACAAGATCGACGCGGGGCCAACCCTGGCTGGCCTGTGCCCGGTGCGCAGCCCCCTCGCGGGCACATTGACGGACTGCACCATCCCTTCACGTCAAGCTCAAGCGCGCTCTTCTGGCTCCGATGTATGCGCACCGCGCGCGACTATGCCGATAAGCGCGGGCTTTCCCCACCCGCGCGCTGCCGCCTCACTACCTGCGGTGTTAACGTGAACTCGGCCCCGGTGGCATGCTCGCGTAGTGACGATATATAAAGCCGGCAAGGTTTCGGACAGACGGGATCGCCTGCGCGATGAGCTTCGCGAGGCGAACGCTGCGCTGCTCGAACTGGAACACGTTCGCACCGGCGGCGATCGGAGCAATGCAGCCATTTCCGCTCACCTAGCCATCCGCGACCGCCTCGAAGAGGTCTTGCTGGAGGAAGTGCTCTACGCGCGGTATACGCCGGTTCACGAGCGACGCCGGTCCACCTACGGTGCAATAGTGTTCGAGAGCGGCCCGCCGGAAGACATGGCCGACACGCTCCACCTCGTTCCCCTTGGCCCTGGTGCTGCCCTCGAGGATTTGCGTTCATTGGCCAACGGCATGACGTCATTTGTCGTGCGTACGCTTGACACCACCCTCGGCATTGGTCTGGTCCCAGCCCCTGCTCGCGAACAGACGCTTGTGGATCTCGCGATCAACCTCAACTGTGATGTCGTGCAGCGGCACCCGTCGGGAGCCGTCCGGGTTTTCGGGCGAGAACGGTTGTTGATCCACGAGTTCGACACTTGGCGCCGCGCCCCGTATGGGCACACCCGCTGGCTTTCGCTCGGTGAGTCTGTCGCCGCCGACTCCCGAACAGCCGGGGCGGTCGTAGATCTCGCAATGCACGTCCTGTCGGCCCAGCAAGTCGGCGCCACATTGGTGTTGATGCTCCGCGGCACCACTTCCGATCTCGGCCCGCGACTGAGTAGCGCACCGCGCGCGCTGCCGGTCGACCTGAACGTTACCAACGTAGAACACGCACAACTCCTGGCCACCGCTCTCGCTGCAGTCGACGGTGCTTGTCTTATCGAGACGGATGGCGCGGTGTCCGGTATTGAGGCCATGTTCATGCCGACTGACAAGGCGAAGAAAGCAATCAACCTTCCCAAGCGAGGCGCTCGGCACCACTCAGCAGCCCGGCTATCCTTCGACGTCCCAGAAGCTTTGGCCTTCGTCGTCAGTGCTGACGGAGCGGTGTCGGTCTTCAGCGACGGACGAAGCATTCTTAATCTCGACCCATTCCGGAGTGAGGCTGATTCAATGGCTAAGCTCGCCGGCCGCGAAAATGCGGACAAGATCAGCGAAGGAATCGCACGTCTTTCATGTCCCGCGTGTGGCAAGCGGCTCGTCGTCACCGTCACAACAATCGATGGATGGAAGGATCGCGAGACGCTCGACTGTCCGGTGTGCGAAACGAACGCTATATACGCAAAGAACTGCTGGGAAATTAGCGCGCGGGTGCTCAAGCCATGGGAGGCGTAGTCGCAATCCGAATCGCGACTTGCTCGTCACGCCGCCGCGCACGGGACGTTCGACACACCAACACTCGTCTCCGCCCTGTCGCGCTCATAGCCGCGATGAGCGCGCGTCCGGACACGGATCCATTCACGGGAGCACCCTGGACGTGACTCGAGCAGTCAAGGCGCCGCGACGTACTCGTCGACTACACGGATCAGACCGACGATGTTGTCGTTGAATGTCTCCAGTTCCTCGGCAGGAATCCAGTACTCGAGGATCGTCGCGCCGCCAACCTGGTGTACGTCGAACCCATCCAAGTAGTCCCGGCGGACCTCGAACTCGGTGACGTAGCCCGCACCGTCGGCCTTGACGTTCCAGTCGCTGGCGATCCGCACGGCATAGTCCCGGTTCAGCACGGGGTAGAAGATCGGCTGCTCGGGCAGCCGCGGCGGCCACCGCGTCCAATAGGCCGCGCGCAGCAACGCCAGTTCGGCCGGACCGACGGGTCGCCAAAGGGTGGTCGTGGCGCTCATCGTGTCAGCGTGATGCTTCGAGGCGGCAGACGCGAACGCATTCCCAGTCTCTCGGGTGTAACACACGTAGCCGATGAACTGCTCGTCCCGGCCGTGGCCGACCAGCACCCAGTACCTCGACGGCACGTCGAGCACTCCGGACTCGGCGATGCGGTAGCCAGTGGGCGCTCGTCGCGTCGTCGCGACAAGAGCACAGCACGTTGCAGTGCGATCATGATGGTTCTTTGAATCAGCCGCGCCGGCCAGCGAGGATCGGGGTAGGGGCGTTAGGTCGATGGGTGTCGGCGTGGAACGCGCGTTGCCGATCGTCATTGGCCATCGCTGCGATGTAGGAGTGGTAGCGGGACTCAGCCGGCCACTGAACGTGCTCCCCGGTGCGGCACTTGCTCTCGCCGAGACGACCGGTCATCCGATCGCAGAACATTGGGAATGTGTAGCGGTGCCAGTCCTCGACGGCCTCCGGGCCGGTGGATGCCTCGGCGGTCCAGCGCAGGAAGGCGAGCACCGCGAGCTCGCGAGCGATGTGGGCGTGGTGCGGCCAGCACGGCGGGATCATCTGCGCCGGACGCCAGGCGTACTCGTGGTTGATCCATGCGGCGACGTCGTCGCACCAGCCCCATACATCTTCGCGCAGGTCGGCCGGGCACGTGGCCGGAATCCACGGGCGCGGCACGTCGTAAGCGATCCCGGCTTCCTCGATCTCTCCGGGGTCGCCGCGACGCAAGATCGCTAGCATGTCCAAGACACGGGTCACTGAGCCGGGCGGTGCCGGGAACCGGGTCGAAATGATGGTCACCAGGACCACCCCCTCGTCGACGTGGGGTCGTCGGCCGTGTCGTCATCGAGTTGGCCGTAGGTGGCTGACGGAGCGAGCCGGTTGTCGCGGGCGTAGGCAAGCGCGGCGGCAGTGCGTTGATCGACGTCGAAGACCTTCGTCCGGGCGCCGGTGACACGGGCCCGAGCCGTCTCGAGGTCGGCTTTTAGCTGCTGGCCGTCTTTACCGTCGAAGCAGCGGCGCAGCTTGGCGATGATCGGCGGGGCGTTGCCCGCGATCACCAACGCATGCTTTTCCTGGATGCGGCGGATGTCGCCCGGGCGCAATACCCGCACGTCCTCACCGGAGCGGGACGTGCCGATGCCGCCCGGGCCGTCGGAGACTGTCTGGCGGCTGATGCGCACGTCGTCGATCAGCTCGGACAACTCCCGGTAGAACTGGACGTCCTTGCCGCCGCCGAAGATCACCAGGTTGTTTGTCAAGCCAAACAAGCTGAGTGCCTCGTCCTCACCGTAGGCCACGACCATCTGTTTCCACGTCTGGCTGGCGTAAATGAAGCTCAGTCCTAGCGCGCGTTCGTTGGCCATTCGCACCCGCAGCGTCGGCAACGGAGTGGTCGAGGGCAGCTCGTCCAGGCACGCGAGGAAGCACGGCGTCATTCGCCCGTGCGGCGCGTTAGTTGCGATGCACAGCGCCGTGTCGAGCACGTGTTCGGCGATCGCCGTCATCAACGGTGCCGCAGAGGCGTAGGGATCTTCTCGGCCGAGCAAATAGATGGTGCCTTGCTTGGCCATCAGGTCGGCGATGTCGGTCGCCGGACGACCCCGCGACGGGATGCAGCGGGCGCGGATTTCGGGCTGGAAGAACAGTGCCATTGCCTGTTGAACCGTAGTGACGGTGTTGCCGACGGTGTCGGCCGAGCCATGCAGCGCGCCGGCGAGCAACCCGTCCCAGAACTTCGCCGCGTGCGGGTGCTGGCGCAGGATCTCGGCCGGTTGTTCGGCCGCGACCGGGTTGGCGATCCACTCCAGGATGTGGTCGAGATTGCGGCCGGTCAACGCAGCCGCGTGCAAAAACCCCTGCACCACCTTTGCCGTCTCGGCGGCGTAGAACCGGGCAGCGCCGTCCTGACGTCCACCGGTGACCGCGCCGGTGACTGTCCCGGCGGCGAAGGCCTTCGCCCGCTTCTCGGCGACCTTGGGGTCGACGCACCCGGCGATCGGGTCCCACACGAACTCCGGCATCCCCGGGGCCGCGCCAAACGGGTCTAGCACGGCGATCGGGCGCGGTAACCCACCCTCCGTCAGCGGCCGTTGCCGCCGCCCAGCGGTCAGCAGCAGGTCGTCCACCTTCGTCAACGTCGCCATGCCCGCGCCGCGGTGCGCGAGTAGCGCCGGCGCTAGCACGTCGAGTGTCTTACCGGAGCCCTGCTCGCCGTAGACGCCGGTGGTGCGGTCGTAGCGCGACCACAGCTCGATCCCGCGCGGCGACTGGGATCGGCCGACGCGCCAGCCGACATCGGTGGGGTTGAAACGTTTGCGAGTCATGGCCGTTCACCGCCCACGTGACGGAGACGGAGGTTCACTGGCAACGGCACGCAAGCGCCGGTAGGTGTCGTGCTGAGCGGCGAGCACAGTATTTCCGTGTGCGTGGTCAGCGAGTTTGGCTTGATGGACGGCGACCAGCCGCCTCGGCGGCGTGACCGGTCCGCGCGCAGTAGCACGTGAGACGTCGGCCGCGGCCACGACAGCGAGCGTGTGGACGTCGGTCAGTGCGGCTATCGTCTCGGCGAGGTCGGCACCGTCGGCTCGCACAAGGTGGGTCATGCGGACGATGCCACCTTGCCGATACCGATGCAGGTGCATGTCTGCGCGATCTTCTCGCGGGGGCAGGTCGCGATCGGAGGCCAGCAACATGCCGCCGTCGGCCCACTGCTGCACCGTGCGCGACAGATTTATGGCCAAGGTCGGCAGGTGTTGCGCGGCCGCTGCGATCTCGGCCTGTTGACGCCCGGGCAGGCCGCTGGCGTGGAATCCGATCGTGGTCATTGCGTGCACGCGTTCGGCTACTTGGACGACGGGGGGCATGTAGTCCTGGGGTCGGCGGGTGCCGTCGTTGAAGGGTCGGAGTTCGACTCGGACGGCACGCCACGCCTTTGCGGCGTCGAGCGCGCGCGCGCCGGCCACCGGGGTTGTCGACCCCACCAATTCGGCTGCTCGAACCGCCAGCTGTTCCGCTGCGAGAGTGACCGCGAGCGTCTGCCCAATCGTGAGTGGCTCGCTCTCGGGTCGCGTGGCCCGCACCAGGTCGGCGACGGCGTTCAGCACACCTTCTGCCCATATCGGTTCGGCTACTGCTTGGCCTGGAATGGGGGCGTCCAAGATGACGCTGCCACTCCCGGTCGGTGGATCCAGGGCTGCGTCGCGTGCGATTTGCTGCGCCGCGGAGTGGATAAGCCGCAGGCTTTCCTGGTCGGCCGGATGGGTCGGTGGGTTGAATTGATCGACCTTCGCCAGCGTCAATGCGGTGTCGGCGTAGGCCACGGCCAGGGCCCATCGTGATTGGCGGGTCAGCGATTCCCGCAGCGTGGTCACGGCGTCGCCGGCCGCACCGGACAGCTCGGCCAGTCGGCTGTCCGCAGCGCGGGCGGCTGGGCGCAGCGCCTGACACGCGACGGCGAGCATGCTCACGTGATCCTCGTGCAGCGAGCCGACGGCCTCGGTGAGCCCGTCCACTCGTAGTGCGGACAGGGTGCGTCCGAGCCGCGCGAGGGCGGCGCCGCGCTCAGCTCGGCTGGCGTCGGCGGCCCGGGCATTGACCATGTCGAGCAGGTCGCCAATCGACGTTGCCATCACGTGGCCTGAAGAAGAGCGCGGCGGGCGTGCGCGCACCCGGTCAGGACACGATGATCAGCGAACGCGTGCTGGGGCAAGTCCGCGAGGACGGTGAGCGCGGCGCGGATCAGCGTCTCGGCGTCGTGGCCCGCCGCGGGCTGCGCGGTGACCGGTGGTTCGGCGAGAACTTCGACCGCAGCGAGACACGCCAGCTGGGCTCCAGCCGTGCTGGATGCTATAAGGATGTCGGTGTCGTCCAGGGTGTGCACGGCGAGCAGAAGCAGACCAGCGGCGCGGGCGCAGGCTGACGTCACCGGGTCCGCGGGCGGGTCGAACGGTCCGTGGCTCATGAGGTGCTCCTCGATTCTGGATTGGGATGTGCGTGGAATCGTGCGCCTGCTCGCTGGTCATGCGTCTCGTTTCGGACCAAGATGTGGACGGCGCCAGACACGTGATGGGCTCGGCTGCAAACCCGCTCTGGGGTAGCGGTCGGGTCGGATGATCTCTTGGGCGGCGCGCAGTTGGCTGACGCCCAGCACCAGGTCGGCCTCACTGCGGGTTGCCATCCCGCTGCGAGCGTCGTTCGGGCGCCGGTAGCGGCTGACCAACACTCCGATAGCGACGGCGAGCATGATCACGATCAGCTCGCAGCCAGCGATGCAGCCATAGACCGCACCGGGTGAGGCGACCAGCTCGAGCTGTGTCAGCGGCAAGCCCTGGCCCGGATGCCCGGCCAACACCCCGCCGATTACGTGTCCGATCGTGTCGGAGCCGTGCGGCCAGACCCAGCCGCCGCCAAACAGGGCCGACGCTAAGCCGAGCCCGGCGAGGGCGGCCAGACCCAGTCCCAGCAGCGCGCCTCCGATCGCCGCGGCGGCGATCTCCCAGCCTTGGCTGACCGGCTGCGGGTCTCGGCGTCGTTGGTAGGGCGCGGTCATCGCGGCGGCCCCGATCGGCGATAGCGGACCGCCTGCTGGATGTGGCGAGCAGCCGCCCAACCCAGCCGCAGGACGCACACGAACGCCGCGAACAGCAGCAGCGAGGCCATGGCGTCGCTGTGTCGGCTGGCCGCCAGCGCCACGGAGTATCCGCAGATCAGAGCCAGCAGCGGCAGCAGCTTGTCCAGGAGTGACACCGTCGGTGGGGTGGCGATCCACTCGTGGGGTATCTCGACCGGCCGCGCCCACAATTCCCGCGGGATAACTAGCGGCCGGGTGTCTTCCTCGGGGGTGGTTCTGGTGCGCATGGTCTCTCCAGTCGTGTGCGTGCGAGGTGCTCAGGCGATGTGGCGGACGTTGGTGATCTCGCCGGACCACTCGGTGGCTTCGGTGAGCTCGACCGGAACGCCGGTCATCGGGGCTTGGATGATGAACAGGTGCCGGCCGTCCTTCTCGTCGACGTAGCCGGCGACCATGCCCACATGTCCGGGGTTCGCAGCGGTGCCGTCCGAGCCGGGGATCATCACCAGGTCGCCTCCGACGGCCTGGCTCAGGTCGGTGGGCTCGGCGGCGCCGTTGGCGGTCTGCCCGGCCGCCAAGTGCGGCAAGGCGACACCGGCCGCCGCCCAGGCGGCCATCGTCAACCCGCTGCAGTCAAAGGCGTTCGGTCCTGCGGCGCCGAATACGTAGGGCTTGCCGAGCTGCTGCAGTGCGAACTTCACGGCCAGGTAGCCCTTGGCCGATCCGCTGATCACTAAACCGGCGGGGATCGTGGTCGTACCAGCGACGTTATTGCTGTGTGGGCCGACGATCTTGCCCGCTAGGTCACCGCCGGGGATCGCTCCCCCGCCGCCCGCACAGATCGCCGGACCGGACCCGGTCGCCGGCGTCGACGCGGTCGATGCGCTGCCGCGGCTCGGTGAACCGGCCGGCGCAGGCCCGGCCGCCGCGACCCCGGCGGACCAGAACTGACCGACGAGCTGCTGGGCCAGAACCGCATTTGGCTGGTACCGCTCGGGGTGCTTGGAGATCTGGACTGTCTGCGCGTCGACGCCGACGGTGTTGGTCTGCCAGTTCGAGACCTTCACCAGCCGGTCCAGGAACGCGCCCGTCGCCTTGACCGGGTCCATGGCCACGGCCTCGGTGTAGACCGACACCCGCTGCTGGAACAGCCCCTCGGAGTCGTGGTCGGACTGGGTCGGGGAGTTGTGCAGCGTCGACTCGGTGTAGGCGGTTGCTTCGGCCACGACGGCCGCGAACGCGGGCAGGTGACGGCCAGCGGTCACGGACACGATGGTCTGGGCGTTGGCCATCTGCTCGGCGTCGAGGTTGACGGTTCCGATGGTCTGCGCGGTCCCCCCGCCCGCGCACGCGCTCGAGTTGGGCGAGGCGTTCGCGCCGCCACCGGCCATCACCATCAGCACCGCCGACATCGCGATGATCGGCAGAACCGCCACCCCGATAGCGAGCTTCGCCCCGCCGCCCTGGTCACTCATCTCAGACCGTCCCCGACAGCGCCGGCTCACCCTGCTGCGATGTCGCCGCCGAAGCCTCGCCCGCGTCCGGGTTGCCCGCGCAGCCGGGCTTATCGGCGTCAAGAAGCGCCGATTCGGCGACCGCGGTGATCGCGTCGTTGGTATTGGTCAGCGCAATGTCGATCGACGTCCGCACCGTCTGAACTTTTGCCACGTGGGAGCCGATCAGCCACAACGCACGGCCCTTCGCGGCGGTGGCCCAGTCGGTGACGATCCGTTCGGCCATTGGCGTGAGTCCGAGCAGGTCGGACAGCTCGTCGCCGATCTGGTCGTCCTGGCCGAGCAGCACCTTCGTCGCGCACAGGTGCATGAGGTCCTTGGCGATCGCCACGGCCTGGCTGCCGGCGTCGCCGACGGTGAGCATGTCGCTGGGTTTGTGGGCGATGACGGCCTGGATGCAGCCGTCGCGACGTGAGAGCCGCAGGTCCGCGTCGAGGGACTTCACCGCGTCGGTGCCCAGGCGCATCTGCTTCCAGCACTCGTCGCGGATGATGATGCGCATGTCGCCGGGCTCGGCGACCTGCGTCATCGCCCGGCCCCACGAGTTCAGGCACGTCAACGCGACCCCTACCGCTTCGTCGCCGAGCGGGTCCAGCCGGGACAGCGACAGCGACTGGATCGGTGCCCGCCAGTCCACGTTCACCGTGGTGGCCGCGTCGAACAGCCCCGACAGATGCCCCTTCACCAGCGAGCCGAGCGCGTCACGCATCGGGCGGGTCTCGTCGAGGAAGTGCTGCCGCGAGCTGTAGCGGCAGTCGACGATCAGCTGCTCGGTCGGGTTGTTCAGCGCGTCCCAGACCTGCGGGATGGTGATCTCTCCCATCCGGTCCGCACCGGTCGCATAGCCGGTCAGATCACGGATGACCTGCCCGACGGCGGTCTCAGCGGTCGGCCCGAACGGCACGTGCTGCGAGCCGACGAGACCCTTGATCAGCAACAGCCAACGGGAGAACACCATCGCCGCCCGGCGTTGTGCCTCGGCGCGGGGAAGCTGGGTCCAGTCGTTGCCCAACGGTCCGAAGTCGAGCGGGTTGATCCGTGCGGGCAGGCCGTGCCCGACGGCGTGTGGCTCAACCCCGAGCGCGCGACACAGCGGCTCGTACTCGTCCTTGACGTCGCCGAGGATCAGCGTGCGGTAGGAGTAGGCCATCATCCGCAGGCAGAACATCTTGACCGTGCCGGACTTCCCGCGGCCCGGGGCGCCGAAGAACATCATGTTCGGGTTGGTCACCCCGGCGATGCCCTGCAGCGTCCAGCCGATCGGATCGACGTGGAACGCCCCACCCGAGAGGTAGTCGATACCCATCTGAGCCCCGGTCGAGGGCAGCCCGTCACCGGCGATCAGCGGCCACACTCCCCCGACCTGTTCCGAGGTCATCCGGTAGGCCGCGAGCGGCGGCGGGACCGGCGCCCACCCAGTAGCCCGGCCGGAGATCCCGTGTCTACCGACCACCACCGTGAACTGGTCCATGTCCCTCAGCCGGGCCGGCGGAGCCGCCAGCCCCGGCAGTTCGTGGCCGAAGTCAGACACCAGCTGTGCGACACCGCGCCCGCCGCGGTGCCCGTCCCCTCCGTGGCGGCTCACTTGACACCCCGGCGCTTGGGAAGGCCGATGCCGAGCGGGATGCAGGCGGCCGCGAACGCCGAGTCCTGTGCCAGGTCGAGACGCAGCGGCTTGAACCCGGACCCGGTGATGTTGGATTCCAGCCGTCGTCCGTAGTCGGTTATCGACCAGGTGTTGGGCACCGTCACCGAGGCCGCGGTCGCGACCCGCACGAGGGCGTTGCCGTCGGCGAGGCGGACGTCTTGAACTTCGACGCGGGCGGCGTCGCGGCGATGGGCCGCGCGGACCTTGAACCCGCCCTTGCGCCGCATCTCGCTGGCCAGCTCCGAGGACAGCGACTCGTTGCCGACGATGCGATCGGCCTTCCCGGCGGGGATCGGCTCGAAGAACACCGTCACCGAGCGCCGCTCCCCCGCCGTGGTGGGCGTGAAGACCGGGGCGAGAGCACCCATGACAGCGCCCTTGTCCGGCAGCAGAATCGTGCAGGTCACCGACTGCCACGCGTCGTGGGCGTAGAAGCGGCGCTCCGGGTTCGGCGTCGACGTCGGCCCGACCGCAGCCATCGGCAGCGCCGCGGCGACGTTCGGGTCGTTTTGCGCGGCGATGTCGGCTGCGGTGAGCCCGGCCCGGTCACCGGGCGCGAAGCCGGTGCGGATCGCGGCCGCGAGCGCCGGGGAGTCCAGCCAGCTCACGGTGGTGCAGCCGACCGGGCCCATCAGGCGGGCCTCGACCTCGCCCATCACCCCGTACATCACGCGGGCGCGCCCGTCGATGCCGCCGCCGGCTTCCTTGGCCTGTTTGGCGATGCGGCCTTCCGGGACGACGATGGTCACGAACGCTTCGTGCCGCACTCCGGCCTGCGTCATCACCGCGGCGAGTTCGGTGTTCACCGCCAACGCCAGCGGTGGCGCGTCGCGGCGCAGGTTGGCCTGCTGCCACGCGGCCCGCTCGGCGCCGTCGTCGGGGACGGTGCGGATCTGCAGCGCGATGACCGACACCAGTTCGGCGGTCGCGGCGCCCTCGAGCAGCTCCGACAGCCCGTTGCCCATCCGGGTGCGGGCCGGCACCTCGGACAGCCCGATGCCGGGATGGGTGATGCGGGCGACGACCGCCCACGTGCGTTCGCGGTTGTCGGCCACGATCGCCGGGCGGGCCAGCAGCGGCCCGAACGGCGGCCCGTCGTGGGTGCGGATGCCGGCCAGCACACCCGGCAGGTCGGCTTCGTCGAAGTTCTCGACGGTGCCGGCGGCAGCCTTCGACTGCCATTCGGTCCAGCGCATGACGACTCCTACAGATCGGAACAGCGAATCGAGCGCCCAGCGGAACGCCGAGCGGCCTTTCACGGGGACCGCGACCAGCACGATCAACACGAGCCACACCGGGGTCCAGCCCAGGGCCAGCAGCCAGGCGTGGGCGCCGGCGGCCAGCAGCAGCGGCAGCCCGCCGAGCAGGATTGTGATCCACGCCCCGCCGCCCAGGCCGAGGAACCAGCCCTGCTTGTCCTTGGACCACGACCCGTAACGGATCGGCCCAGCCGGGGCGGTCATACCGCGACCACCGCGGCGGCTTCCGCGCCGCCGCCGGCAGCACCGCCGCCGCCGGGCATCCCGCCACCGGGTCCGGGCATCCCACCGCCGCCACCGGGCATCGGTGGTGTGGGCGGGGTAGGGGGCATCGGCGGTTCGGGCGAGCTCGGAGCACCGCCACCGGAGTTGCCGCCGGACCCCCCGCTGGAGTCACCACCGGAGCTGCCGCTGGAGCGGTTGCTGCGTTCGTCGGTCGGGGTCGGGCTGTATCCCGGTGAGCCGATACCGGCCTGGCCCAGGACGTCGGAGCCGATGTCGGCGGCCTTGCTGGCGATCGAGCTGACGGCCTGCATGCCTGTGCCGAATGCCGCTCCGACCGGGCCGAGGGCGCTTATGGCCTGCGAGAGCCGAGACTGGGTCTGCGACTCCGCGCCCGACTCGCCTACGGAGCGTCCGTCGCCACCACTCTGAGTCGCGGCCGAACTGCCCGAGGACTGCTTGCCGCCGCCGCTCATGACGCCGGACATGCCGCCGGTATCCGACCAGGACTGCCGCAACGACGCCCCGGACGCGGTGCCCGGCTCGACGAAGGCCAGCAGCCGGAACATGACCATCGGGCAGCACGCACCGATCGCGATCACTATGCAGCCGACGACGGCCATGCCGGCGTGGGCGGTGTTCACCGAGTTGGCGTAGTCGGTGACTCCACTGACGCCGCTGCCGTTCTTCGGCGGAGCGGGTGGGGCGATGACGCCGGTGGACAGCTTCACCCCGATGCCCAACAGCAGCGCGGCCATCGGTGAGATCAACAAGCAACTGAAGAACCAGCGCAGCGTCTTCCAGAACCACACCTTCCCGGTCTCGGACACCAGGCCTGCGGCCGAGATCGGTGCGGTGGCCACGAGGATAATCAGCGCGGCCTCGCGCACGAACATGATCAGCACGTAGAAGAACGCGGCCGGGATGACGATCAGCAGCCCGAGCACCCCGAGCACGGTGGCCAGCGTGATGTCGCCGATCTTGTCGGGGAAGTTCGCGGCCAGGTCGACGTGCGAGAGATCCTGCGCGTGCAGCATCGACTCCAAGATGCCGCGTTCGAGTCCGGCCGCTGCGGCGACGAACCCGGCTGCGAGGCCGAGGTAGCCGACCCAGACCAGTCCGAACTGGCCGATGCCCAGGAAGATGCGGCCCATAGATTCGCCGTCGCGGCGGACCAGGGCCAGCGCGAGCTGGACGAACATCAAGATCACGGCGAGGGCGGCGCCGAGCCACAGCGTGGTGGGCAGTACCGAGCCCATCGGGCCGGACGCGGACAGGTCCGGGGTGGTGAACGCGTCGATGATCTTGAAGGCCAGTTTCAGCAGCCACAGCGCCGCCGACCACAGGCCGGTCATCGCCGCGAGCCAAACGTCACCGACGGCCTTGGACGCGGCGTCGCCGAGCCACTTCAGCGGGTTGAGGTCCCCGAGGCCGAAAGCCTCGACCTTCTGCCCGGGGCAGTTCAGCTGGGTGCAGCCTGCGGCGAGCACGGTGGTGGCGGTCATCGGGGGGTCTCCTGTCGTAGGTCGCGGTAGCCGACGGCGATCGCGGCGTCGGTGTCGGGCCAGACCGAGGGCGGGGTCGCCGGCTCCGTGCCGGCCCCGACCATCCAGCGGGTGCCGGACCACTGCATGCGCTGGCAGTCGGCGGCTGCGCCGCGGCTGGTCTGCTGCAGGGTCACGTCGATCTCGAAGTCGACGCAGGGCACGGTGAAGTCGGGACCGACGCTGCCCTTGATCTGCCCCATCAGCGGGGTCACGACGATGGCCAGCTGGTTGGTGCCGCCGCCGGACAGCCCGGCCGAATCGAAGAACTCGGCCATGGCGTGGATACCCGACCAGTTCGTCGGGGTGGGTCCGCCGGGCATCGCCCATCCGGCGATGACCGCACGGGCGCCCTGCAGGGTCCCGGACTGCAGCGCGGCTTGGTCGATCGCGGCCAGCTGCGCCATCGCTCCCTTGGGGGTGTGCGGAAATCCGGTGGGGACCTGCGCCGGGCCGGTGCCGTGGGCCGCTGGCAACGTGATCGGGGTTCCGGGGTCGGCGGTGGTGACCGGGCCCGGATGGGAGGCGTCGTCGTCGACGGCGGTCATCGGCTTGTCGGCGAGTGCGTCCCGCGGGTCGGCGGCGGTGCTCGGCCCCCCCGAGCCCGCACCGCCGCCGCCGTTGGCCCCTGTGCTGGTGCTGCTGGCGTTGCGGTGCTCGGCCGTGTGCCGGGCGGGGTGAACGGCGTAGACCACTGCCAGCGCGACCCCGACGACGAACAGCAGCGCGGTCACGCCGGCGCCGATCAGCAGGGCGAGCATCTTCTGACGGGACCACTCCGGAGCTGGGCGCTCTTTCCCGCCGCGGCGGCCGAACATCAGCAGCCGTTCCCGGTGATCGAGGAGATGATCACGTAGCCGACGACGTAGATGATCGCGCCGACGATGCAAATCATCAGGCCGTCGAAACCGAGGCGGGCTCCCTTGGGGTGGTGCGTGACGCGGCCCCAGATCAGCATGCCGACGGAGACGAAGAACGAGATGGCCAGGATGGCCAGCACGCCCCACTTCACCCACGCCAGGACCTGGTCAGACCAGGTCTGGACTCCGGGGGGTGCCTTCGGGCAGACACCGGCCGCGAGGTATTGCGCGCCGAGCTTCGCAGCGAGCAAGTTGCTCATCGCGTGGTTCCTTTCGGTCGCGGCGCTGAGCGCGCCGTGGTGGAGACGTCACCCGGGCGGGCGGCGTCGATCAGCCCCAGCAGCGAGCGGCCGGCCGTGAGGACCGACTTCGGCAGCCGGGAGTGTGTGGGGCCGGTGACCTCGATGTGCCGGTTGAGCGGCACGGTCACGACCTGGCCGTCGGCGCGCAGGCGCCGCAGGCGGGGGCCCACACTGGAGGTGACCTCGCCGGGCCAGCGGCCAGGGCCGAGGACAGCGACGACGACCGGGATCGCGGCGAGCGCGTCAAGGGCCTGCTCGGCTAGCCGGACACCGGGCACGGTGGCGCGGCTGACCAGGATGCAGCGGGCGCCGCCGGCGGCCAGCCGGGCGACGTTGGCGACCGAGGGCAGGCCGATGTCGACGACCGTCGTCGGGTCGGCCGTCTCGAGGGTGGTGGGCCACCCTGCAGGAGCGGCGTCGCCAGCGCGGCGGTCGATTATCACCTGGCCGCGCAGGCCTCGCCGCCAAGACCCGGTGTCGTCCAGTCCGAGCTCGGAGCTGGACGCCGCGACCAGGCCGGAGCGTGCAGGGTGCGCGGATTCGACCAAGTGGACGGTGCGCCCGTCGGCCGCGGCCGCGTCGGCGATCGCCAGTGAGACGATCGACGCCCCGGCCCCGGAGTGCGCGGCCAGCACGGTGATCCAGTCCGCGTCGACGTCGGCGCTGCGGTCGGCTGCTACGTCTCGTGTCGGTACCGTGCCGGTGGTCGCGACCGCGCCACCCCCGATGGGCGCGGTCGCGACCGGCTCGGTGAGCGCACCAGGAGGCTGGGCGCGCAGGTCGGTGAGCAGCTTGCGGAAACCCTGTTGGATCTCGGCGACCGACAGCAGCCGACCATCAGGGCCGACGTCGCCTCCGTGGAGCACGTCGACGTGCTGGCCGGTGACACCGATCTCGGACAGCCTCACACCGACTGCCCACCGCTCCAGCGCTGGGCGGCCCGGGCGCTGGCCGTTGCGGACGCGGTCCGGCGCCTACGCATCCACGACGACGTCCCGGCCATCAGCAGGCCCGATTCCAGAGCAGCGAGCTCGGCCCGGGCGGCCGCGCCCGGGCCCAGCTCGTCGGCCAGCCGGGGGAGGCGATCGACGGTGGATTGGCTGACCGCGGTTCGAGACCCGACGATGAGCTCGACCTCGGCGGCCATCCGGCCATTGGCCGCATAGACCGTCTCCAACAGGTCCGCCACCTGCTCAGCGGTGAGCCGGACGGGCTCGTGCCCAGTGGTGTCCCTCAAATCCATTTCGCAGCTCCTCGCACGGCGGAAAGTCCTCTCGCCCTGAGTAGGCGCAAAAAGCGGTTCATTACTGACACCTCAGCCCGAACTTTCTTGGGCTCGTTTCTTTAGGCCCTGCACCAAGCTCATGCGACAGCAGCCAGGTAGTCGCCGGCGACCGACCGCAGCGCGGTCAGGGTCCGCTCGCGGCGGCGATACAGGGTGCGTTCGCACAGCCCGTGCTCGCTGGCCACTCGGCGGTCGACGGACTGCGCGTCGCGCTGCCACACCCCGACTTCGGAGCGGGCCTGCTCGGTGGCCCACAGCAGCCGGATCCCGTCCGCGTCGACCCCGGCGCGCACCGACCACAGCAGCAGGTCGAGCAGGTCCAGGTCCTCGGCGCGGACATCGGGACGCGAGTCGGTCAGCCGCGCTAAGTGATCGTGGTCGGTCAGCCGCTCGCCCCACTCGGGGTGGTGCCGAACGCCGGGTCGCAGCTCGGCCAGCAGCGCCCGCCGCGTCTCCATCCGTAGGTTCTCAGCGAACGCCCGGGACCGGCCGTGTCGCAGGTAGGTGCGGATCTGGCAGGTCAGCTCACCGACCACCATCTCCACGATGTCGTGGTGCAGGTCCTTCAGATCACGGGCCAGGGTATTGACGACGCCGCTGAGGCAGTGCAGCGCAACCAGCAGCGCGTCGTCGTCGGTCGCGGCGAGCCGGACCAGGGCACCGAGCACCGCGTCGCTACGTGTGGGGTCGCCCGTACGGCCGGCCGCGGCGGCGATCTTTTCCAATTCGTCCAGCCCGCCCAGCACCGGTTCGCTCGCTGCCCATCGGGTCGCAGTCGAGCAGGCGTCCAAGCGGCCGGCGAGAGCGGTCCAGCTCCCGGCGATGGTGTCGTCGTAGAACATCTGGGGCCTCCGGCATCAGGTGGTGATGCCGTCGACGCTCCGCAGACGTGTTCACTTATCCGTCACCTCAAACCGAGGTGACACGACCCCGTCCAGAGGTGACAGGACCTGCCACAGGCCAGGTGGCGCCGTGCCGCGCCGACCAGGACCGCGCGGGGTGGCGCGGCCCGCCGCGAGAGGTGACACGACAGCACCGAACGCAGGTGACGCCCGTAAATCGGGGCCTGGAGGCCCTCATCGACAGTGCGCGTCGTGCGGCTTCCTGCCAGCCTTGCGGCAGGTGACAGGGGCAGGGCGGCCGCCGTCAAACCTGGGGTGACACGCCTCGGGAACCGACGCGGGGCGGATCCAGCGGGAGGTCAGCAGACCAGCAGCGTCGCCGCGACCAGCGCGGGCCCGAGCGGCACCCGCATCGCCCGTCCCCGATTGGCGGGACGTAGAAGCGCGATGACTACGGTGAGCACGACCGCGACGAGCCGGCGGTGCAGCACCTGCGACAACCGAGCCAGCCCAGCAGCGCCCCGGTCGTCGCCGCGACCCGCAGGTCGCCCAGACCGATCCCGCCGCCGGCGATGAACGCCAGGACGAACCAACCCGCCCCCGAGCACTGCCGCGGCGACCGCCCCCGCACCAGGAGGTGCGGTCCAAGGACCGCCGAAGACGCGCATGAGGCCTGCCTTGATTGTGCGGCCGACGGATTGAACACTTGGGGGCAGGACGTGCGTGTTGGTGTGGACGACTGCCGGTTGTAGGCCGACGCCGCACGTAGTTGGTCATTGGCGAGGAATACGAGCCGATCTGTTCCGCCAAGCCGCCCCGGTGACCATTACCGCGCCGGGTGGCAGCCGCAGCTCGCCCGAGGCCCAGACTCCGGCGTACCAGGATGGCCACCGCGGTGGCGCCGGCCACGACCGGTCATCGTTCGGCAGAGCAATCCTCGTGACGTCAGCCGCGGGCTCCGTCCCAGTCCAGGGCGGCCGGGTCAGCGCCTGCGCCGGGATCCACGCTGCGACGTCGAGATCGTCGGTGACGCTGACCAGGCGGATGCGCATGGCGACGCATCCCCACCAACCGCTCCGGTGGCGGCCCCAAGCGAGCAGGAACCCAGAATGAGGCGGCTGGTGGAGGTGCACAGCCAACGCCACGCACGATTAGAACACAAACGTTCGAATCGAGCTGCGTGGTGTGCGCGTCAGCATTCTTGGCCGGGTCTCGAGCGAAAGACGACCCTCGCTGCTACGGCACGTCCGCACTCGCGGCTGGCAGCGTCCGCACGAACGGCGTCATCGAACGGTTCTTCGTCAGGTTGTAGTGCCAGCACCGGTTTCGCACACCGATCGACGACGTCGTGCGCCGCAAATGAAATCGCCCGGTTCCGCGACATCTACAGCCGCATCCGGCCCCACCAAGCCTCGACGACCGAGCACCTCGCCAGGCGTAGGTCAGCTCGGAAGAACCGTCCCGCTCAGCGCACCGGATCGGGAATGTCCACCGGGCGGGGCTACCGGGACAGCGGCTGCACGGCGAGCTGGTGATGACCGAAGGACTGCTTCCCGTCGCACTGAGGGGTCCGCTTACGGGCAGTGCAGATGCCCGAGGCGATCTCGCGCAGAAGTCACTGCTCGGCGCGACGCTCGCCGCTGGTAGGTCGCTTGCGGCGCGTGTCAGTCTTCATTCAGATCGGGGCCATTACCGTCGGAAACGTTACGGACATAGTCCAGGTTCGCCCGCGCGGTCAGGGTGTCCGGGTGCTCCGGGCCGAGCAGCCGCTTGGAGTCGGCGAGCACCGCCTCCAGCAGGGTGATCGCGTCGCCGGTGCGCCCCGCCGACCAGTACGAGGAGGCCAGGTTCGCT
>NZ_CAXTHK010000023.1:67000-72862 GCF_964244045.1 uncultured Jatrophihabitans sp.
GGTGCGCCCCGCCGAGTGGTACGAGGAGGCCAGGTTCGCCCGCGCGGTCAGGGTGTCCCGGTGCTCCGGGCCGAGCAACAGGGCGCAGATTTTCACCGTTCGCGCCGCCAGCTCGGAAAGAGTGGTTGTTTGGCCGGCGTAGAGCAGATACCCGACGGCGCGGTTGCACAGGCCGGCGAGCGGTGTGGATTCCGCGAGAAGAATGTCGCGCTGCGTCGTGAGCACCTCGAGGTGTCGTATTGTCTGCTGCCACTGAAGCCAGTTGGCTGGCAGGGCTTGGTCGCCAGGCTCCGCCGCATGCAGAGCAGCGGCGGCGTTGACGGCAGGTCGACGGTCACGTGTAGTCACGAGGTCGTCCTGAACCACCTTCTGCAGGAGACGATGGACGGCGAAGTGGTCGTTCTCGACGTCGCCGAGGCTGTACGCGACCAGAGCCGCGACTGCCTCGTCACGCGCGTGCCGGCGACCCGCCATCCCGCCATCGACAACCTCATCATCGAGAGCCTTCGTCGCCAGCACCGCGTCGTCGTGGGTGTTGGTGAGGACGTCGAAAAACTCGAGAGGGATGGCGTCCGGGTCTAACAGGGCCGCCATGTTCAACACGTCCGGTGCAAGCCGAGACCGCTGGCCGGCCGCAGTAATTGACACAGCCCATGTTGTTGCGACCGTCTTGGCGTAGAACGCATCGGGGGCGCTCGCGAACAGCGTCGCGGCGGGTAGCGTCTGCAGCCGGGACTGGTATTCCGCGAATTTTGGCCCGCCGTTGGACAGCGCGCAATACGCGCCGGCGTGCGCAAGCGCGAGCGGCAGGCGCCCCAACGCGACCGCCAACGCGGACGCCTCCGTAGCGTCGCTGCCGTGATCCGCCCCGGGATCGCTGGAGGGAAGCGGCCCGCGCCCGCTGCGGCGCAGCAGGTAGTCGACAGATTCCGGCAGCGTGAACACCTCCACCGGGCAGGCCCGGCCAAAGTCGCCCGCCAGACCGCGATCGCGGGTGGTCACCAGCACTCGACCACTCCCGCAGGATGGGCACCACTGCGTCAACGCCGCGGACGATTCCACGTTGTCCAGCACGATCAGCCACGGGCTGTCCCAGGCAGCCAGCGCTGTCAGCATGTGTTGGGCGCGCTGCTCGATCGTGTCCTCAGGATCAGTCAGACCCAACTCATCAGCCAAGCCCGCAAGATCCGCGGCCGGGTCAACAGCACGGATCCAAGCGACCAGGTCGTACTCACTGGAATGCGCCTCGAGGTAGGCGGCTGCGACCTGAGTTTTGCCCACACCAGGAAGTCCCATCAGTACCTGCACCGCCGGAGCTGAAGCCACCGTGATCGCCGGCCACCCTGCGTGCAGATCGGCGAGCGCGCCCTCACGTGCCGTGAACGACTGCGTCTTGCGCGGTACGCGAAATCGCACCCGACGCGGCACCACTCTCGCTACACGCGCTGGCATGACGATGTTCTGCACATTTCCATCGCCCTGCTGAACGATCATCTGCTCAGCCGTAGCAGCGAACGTCGGATCCGGGCCGCCAATCGACTCGAACGACGGCGTGCCGCGTTGCGGATCCACATCACGTCTAGACGCGCGGCCACGCGGGAACGGCATCGAACTACCCGCCGAACGTCACGTTCTGCGTACCGCCACTCTCACTCTGCTGAAGCCCACTCACCGTCGCAGCCCTCACGCTGAACCGCGACCCTGTGCCGCTGGAGTCCGCGTCCACCGCCATGTCACGGGTGGACCACCACACTCCCCACCCGGTCGCGAGGCCAGCCGCCACAGTCGCGAATCCGACAGCCAACACCCACCGGTCACTCTCGGCCAGCTGCGAAAAGACATGCGGCCCCGCCAGGTACGCCAACATCAGACCCGCCGCGAACGATCCCACGACAACGACCAACGAGATCATCCAACGTGATGCCCTCACCAAAATGATCCCCCCAGCGAGCCGTCCCACCATCATGTAAGACCAGCCTAACCGCGCGCGCGCAAGATGCCCGACCCCTCGCACCAGCCGTGAGACACGATCCGCGACATCGCATGACAGCCGCAGCCGTCCCGTTTACAGATCCCAACTGACACAGGTGGCCTGGCGCGCGCCGATCAGCATCGGCGAACCGCGCGGGGTGCGAGACCGTTCCGTTGCCGGGCGTCGATCGGGACGCGTTTCCCGCCGTTCCTGGTGTTCCGGGCACGCTGCGGTCGTCGAATGTCGTGTAGGCCGCCATGCGTGTCGCCGGGGCGGTGGACGCGCCGCAGATCAGCGCTACCCGCTCGACCGGCGACCTCCCCGAGTGTGTCGGACCCCGAATATTGATGGCGGGCAGCAGACTGCCGGTGCAAGAGTTGGCTCATGACGACGCTGGGCTCCGACCTATTTGTCTCCGCAGACGCGTTGGACTCGGCCGTGCAGCAGCTCGCGGGAGGTGGAAGGCGCGTCCTGCAGCAAGCGTGACCAGCGCGCTGGTCGCCGGGGCAGTTGCGGGTTACGGAGTTGCCCTGCCTGTCGGCGCCGTTGCGACCTATCTCGTCGGCTTGGGTGCTCGCGAACCGTTTCCAGCGGCGGCGGCAGCTGCGCTCGGCGTTGCCACTACCGATGGCCTCTTCGCGCTGGTAGCGGCCGCCGGCGGCGTCGGCTTGCAAACGTTCCTGCGTCCCGTCTCAAGACCGCTGACCTATCTGGCCGCGGCCGTGTTGATTGCGCTCGCCACTCGAACGGCGGTCGCAGCCGCCCACCGCCACCGCCACAGCTCGACCGGTGCTGACACGGGAATCGCTGCAGTGACCCCCCTGCGGGCTTATCTAGCGCTGGTCGCGCTTACCGCGCTGAACCCGAGCACACTCGCCTACTTCGTGGCTCTCGCGCTGGGCGGCCAGAGTGATGATCGCGGCCTGACGATCGTCGCAGCGGTCGTGTTCGCCTCGGGAGCGTTCCTGGCCTCGGCGAGTTGGCAATTGGCCCTCGCCGGTAGCGGAGCGACGATGAGGCGCCTGATCACCGGGTCGCGTGGACAACTCACGGTTGCCGCAGTCTCCGCGGCGATCATGGCCGCCCTCGCGGCCCGTCTGATCGTCTCTTGATGTGACCGCAGCGTCTGCACGGCGGTAATCCCAGCTAACGGTCGGCTATCCAACACGTTGTGTCCCGGCTGCGGGTCGACATGGCCGGGGGCGTTACCCACAAGCCGGTTAGCTTGCCGAGGTCCCGGGCGCGGCTGGATGAGATCCAGGGCCAACAACACCGAACGATCGCCCTGGCTCGGTAACGTGCCCCCAGTGGCCATCAAACTCGAGAACATCGGTATCGCCGTCCGCGACCTCGAGGCAGCGATCGCGTTCTTCACCGACCTTGGTCTGACCCTGCTCGGCCGCGACACGGTCTGCGGCGAGTGGACCGATACCGCGGTCGGTCTGGACGGCAACCACGCCCACATCGCCATGCTTGAAACGCCGGGCGGCAGCGCGCGCCTCGAACTCTTCCAGTACCTTCACCCCGACCCGATCGAAACCGAGCCCACCCGGCCCAACGAGATCGGCATGCACCGCATCGCCTTCTCCGTCGACAACATCGACGACGCCCTCGTGATCGCAGCGAAGCACGGCTGCCATCCGCTCCGTGGGGTGGCCACCTATCAGGACGTCTACAAGCTCACCTACGTCCGCGGCCCGAGTGACATCATCGTGATGCTCGCCCAGGAGTTGCAGAGGGTCTGACCCGCGGGTTGCTGCCGCACGGCGCACGACCCGAGCGGCCGCCCAGTGCGCCGGGCAGGGGTCTATCTCTAACGGCACCTCTCTGACCCCGAGGGGTTGACACAGCGAGGTGCCGTTCCAGGACAGTCCCCAGGCAGTGTTCACCCAACCAGTTCGGTCGGCATCGATCGGTGGGCGAGGTCGCCGCGGTCCTCGCACGTGGCGAAACGACGTTCTAGACGGTCGCCGTGGGACGCGGCGTTCATGAATGCGTTGTGGTCCGGTCAGCGATTAGCCCGGTCAAGGGTCCCTGATCGGGCAGGCGCGCTCAACGCGTCGATGAGAGCGCGGTAGCGCTCAACGCGGCACGAGAGGTTAGGGAACCCCGGAGCTCGACGGGTCGCTCAGCACGCCGCGACGCTGCGCCAGGTCGTGACCGACTGGCCGCGGCCGACTCGACTGATACGACTATTTGCGTAGCGCGGCATGGACCTCTTCGACGCTGAAGTTCCCTTGCATAAACGACCTCAGCGCAGCTTGCGCGTCGTAGAACGCTCGAGAGTAGAATTCCAAGTAAGCTTGTGGCATATGCGGCAGTAGCGTTGGCGACTGTTGCTGCTCGCGGGTCAGGAATGCGGCCTGCACCCCCAATGATTCGAATACAGCATAATGTCGTAGCACCGGTCTAATCCCGGGAGCAAAGATTTCCAGAGTGGGATCGACCCGCCTGACGACATCAAGTAACTCTCCGACGTGACGGTCCCAAGCCTTGCGCGTCTTCTCGCTCGAGTCAGTACAGAAATCTTCGTAACAGCGCAAGCTATCGCTCATCGCGGCATAGAGCGTCGTGATGTCTCGAACGAGCACCGCTCGAGGGGCCGAACGCTCCCTCCAGCGTTGGTCAAGCATCTCGACGATCATGGTCCACATCTCGCCGCCTCCAGGTAATCACCGCGGTCGCCGGAATATCTCATGATGTTAGTGAGGTTCCGGACCCTGCTTCGGCCAGCAGTCGCGATGGCGTCAAGTCGTGAATCTTCTTCAAGGTCACGTGATTTTGAAGGCCGTGGCTACGCCACTTCAGCTAAATCAAGCACGATGTCGGCCACGCGCGGGACTGGCTGCGGTGCTCGCTCATCAAGCTACGAGCGGTTGGTTGATCATGGGCTTCCCATCGCGGCTTGGCGCCGCAGAGGGATCCGCTTGCGGGCGGTATGAGTTGCAGCACCGATCGGCTAACTGGCCAATTCGCATGCCTGTTGGCTCCGGATGGTCGTCTACATCGAGAGATCGAGAAGATCAGGCGGGTTCGTGCCGACCATGTTGTGGGCCAGAGCAAGCATTGCTGCCTCAGCATCAGTTCGCTCTCGCGGTCGCTGCAACCACTGTTCGGTGAGCGTGGCGGTCCGACGGAAGACGGTTGCGATTGGCCATCGGTCATTCACGTATGCGGAGTACCAGGCAAGGCATCCGACCTCGACGACGAGCGGCACCACGCCGAGGACAGCGCGGGCCAGGTGAACGCGGGCGACGACCTTTAACGCAGATTCGCCGTCGACCTTGCCAGTGAGGTCTCGGATGAGTCGGTCTCGCAGCTCGATCGAAGGCCGGTCGTCTCGGCGTCTAAGAGCATCGCGGGTGTGCGGTGGTTGTGCATCGAGGCGGGCGAACGCGGTACGCACGGGTCCGGTCAGTCCCTCGGAAACCTCCTCTTTCGCTGTCGAGGCAAGGCTCCATACGCTGGCTTCTGGAAGCAGCGTGTGCGCTGCTTCCAGAACCAGTCCGCCCCTTGCCGCCGGCCGTGGGGTCGGCCGGAGGTCGACCTTTGGTGGGCGCCGTGCCATTCCCTCCGCCGTGCCCAACTCCAGCGCGACCCAGGCCAACGTCATCAGCTCATCGTCGCAGCTCTTCCCTGATGGCCCCGTAGGCGCTCACGCTTTATAACTGCAAGGCACCGTACTGCCCGATCAACGATCCCCTTCGGGCTGCGCAGGCAATAGCGCTGCCGCAGTGCTATCGTGCGATATCATCGGGTGACGGGAGTGGTAACGATGAGCGATGTGCTGATCCGGGACGTGCCGGACGAGGTCCTGACCGCTATCGACGCGCGGGCAGCCAAGCTGGGAATCTCGCGAGTCGAGTACGTACGTCGACGGCTGGCGCAAG